>NZ_JACOOD010000005.1:0-160778 GCF_014287405.1 Bacteroides sp. NSJ-48
CCAACTCCTTGTCGGCTATCGCGGCATACTGCTTTTTTGAAAAGAAGCCCGCCATTGACGTAAATTTTGTCAATGACGGACAACTTGCTATTTTTTGATTTTATTTCGAACTCACGTTAATTATTGAACTTCCCTTCTTTCCACGTATAGATTATAGGGTCGCGGAGAAACGGTTTCAGTTTTTCCGCTGCTTCTTTTTCCATATAGTCGGGAGTGGTAAAAGTAAAAGTCAGCGTAGCGTCCTTCCCCGAAAGGTCGGCTTTCATTAGAAGCATATCAGCCTGAAGGCGAGCATCCTGATAGCGGTACACATCTACCGTATCGGAAGCAGGCAGAATAAAATCATCCATATTAGGTAATGATGCCAGATAGGATGCAGCGGGCAACTCTTCCCAACCGGTAGTATAGAACTTGATATGACTGTCACAAGCCGGAGCACAAACTGTAGAAACAGTACAGATAAGACGGGTACTGTCGTTCACTGACAAAAGTTTCATCTGCCAGGTACTTTGAGGTGTTACCTGCACACGGATATAATCGGGAGTAAGCTCAGTCATTTCCGACTTACCGCCAAAACGATTGGTTACTTCCGCTTTCATCTTGCTCTCCAAGAAGTCAATGAAGTCGGCACGATTCACAGCCGTAAGCAACGGACTCAGAGAATCGGGCATATTGGTAAAACAAGTTTTTGCCAGTTGCGCCGACAAAGAACCAATTCCCATACCTGCTACAAATAAAAAGACTATCAACTTCTTCACCATATCCCTATAATATTTTATCAATACTAAAATCTTATTATTATAAAAATCACCTTACAGATAAGAACACAACTCCTGCAAAAAACGCGCATCCACCTCATCAAAACTATTCAAGTTTTCACTGTCCACATCCAGCACACCCCATACTTCTCCCTTTGCACGAAGAAGCGGGAGCACTATTTCCGAACGCGACAAAGAGCTGCATGCTATATGTCCCGGGAAAGCATCCACATCCGGTACAACCAGCACTTCACCCCTCTCCCAGGCCGTTCCGCAAACGCCACGCCCTTTCTTTATTCTGGTACAAGCCACCGGACCCTGAAAAGGGGCAAGCACCAACTCCTCACCTTTCACCAGATAAAATCCTACCCAGAAAAAGTGAAAAGTCTCTTTCAGTGCAGCCGCAACATTAGCCAGATTGGCGATAAGGTCATCCTCTCCTTCAATCAGACACTTAATTTGCGGAAGCAACATACGATACTTCTCTTCTTTGCCGCCATTACTGATGCACAAATCTTCTGCCATACGCGCTATTGAAATTCTATTTGCTCCCCAAATATAGGAAGAACATTCCAATCAGCACCAAAATGAGGTCTACTGCCTTGCTTTTTAAATTCTTTTCACGGAAGAAAAGGGCGCCGAACAGGAAAGAAACAACCACACTGCCACGTCGTACCATAGATACGATAGAAATCATGGAATCCTCATAACTCAAGGCATAGAAATACACAAAGTCTGCCGCACAAAGAAAGACAGATATACCGATGATAGTCCAATCCCAACGGAACGGTGTACTTTCCTTTCTCTTGGGATACCACAGCAACAGGATAATGGGGCACATGATAAATACCTGATAGATGTTGTACCATGACTGCACCACCATAGGCGGCAGCTGCTTCATCAGATACTTGTCGTATAATCCGCTGACAGCACCCGTCACGGCCGCCAGAACAATAAAAAGAATCCATTTATTGTGCTTGAAGTCGATACCCTCTTTTTTACCGGAACGGCTCAACATAAAGAACGACAGGACTGCCAACATCACACCTATCCATTGATACAGATTGAGCCGTTCGCCGAATACAAGCATGGCTCCCACAAGTACCATTACCGGACGCGTTGCATTAATCGGGCCTACAATGGTAAGCGGCAAGTGCTTCATTCCGAAATATCCGAATATCCACGAGGAAAGAACGATGAAAGATTTGATGATGATAAATTTATGCACATCCCATCCCACTACAGGAACATCAAACATCGTACCTCCCAACACAGCAGGAGCAAAACACGATACCAGAATAAACGGAAGAAATATTAAACTGGAAAATACCGTATTCAAAAACAAGACCGGAAGCACGGCATTGTCTTTGAGCGCCTGCTTCTTGAAAGCATCATAAAATCCCAGCAAGGCTGCCGAGAGAAAGGCTAATAATAACCACATTGATTTTAGCTATGAATTATGAGTTATAAGTTATGAATTAGTTATATTACAAGAAGAGAAAGAGTAAAAGTAATCACTTATCACTAACCACTAACCGCTAATAAAAGTTTCTTCAGGATAGGCAACATCTACAAGGAACAAAGCGTTACCGGGAACGGAAGTTCCTGCACGGCACCGGTCTTTTTGTTCGATAACCCGGCGAAAGCCCCCGATGGTAAGTTTACCCCTGCCGACTTCGAGTAATGTGCCCACTACAGCACGTACCATGTTCCGCAGAAAACGGTCGGCCTGAATGGTAAATACCCAGGTCACTTCATCTACCTGCGTCCAGGCAGCGTGCATTATCTTGCAATTATTGGTTTTGACATCGGTATGCAACTTGCTGAAACTGGTAAAATCCGTATATTCAAACAAAGTCCGGGCAGCTTCGTTCATCCGTTCAAAGTCCGGAGTCTGGAACAGACGGCAACGATACTGACGATTGAAAGGCATCTTGGCCGTAGTAACATAGTATTTGTATGTACGTGCCGTGGCATCAAAGCGCGCATGAGCATCGGGACGTACGGCACGCAGACGGTAAACGGAAATGTCCGGGGGAAGCAGGCGGTTCAGCTTATCCGTCATGAATATCACATCCAACGGAGTTTCACTGTCAAAATGCGCCACCATTAGGGAAGCATGTACACCGGCATCGGTGCGTCCGGCACCCACCACCTCCACTTCACGCCGCAACAAGGTAGAGAGTGCTTTCATCAAACACTCCTGCACACTTGCACCGTTGGGCTGAATCTGCCAGCCATGATAAGCTGTGCCGTCGTAGGCCAAATAGATAAAATATCGCTGCACGTTTCTTTTTATTCCTGAATTTGGCTGCAAAGGTACAAAAAGAGGGGAAAAAAGCAGCAAACTCTTCCAATTGTTCTATAGGATTACACTATCTTTGCAGGAATTTTCACCACAAATTACACAATTCTACAAAGTTCAGAATTAATTATGTATAATAAAAGCCGTTTTATTTCCCTGTTTTTATTGGCAGGCATGGCAATCACTTGCTGCCTGGCTGGATGTAAGAAAAAAGACATGTCCCTCAAGCTGAATGAACCGCACAACATACGGGGTGTTATCAGCTACAAACGTTCTTTCGGCGATTTGAATGAAAAGCATTTGAATGTGGCGCAGGCTATCGGCATCCGTCCGTTAGCATCGCGCGAGGAAGCGGAAAAGATGAAAGAAAAGTTGCAGTATATCGCTACAAATGATTTGTACGCGGTTGATTCTTTGACGCATTCCGTCCCGTATCTCATTCCGGGAGCGGCTGCCCTACTCGATACAATCGGTTATAACTTTCTCGATTCCTTGGCTGCCAAAGGCCTGAATCCGAACAAGATTACAGTAACTTCCGTACTGCGTACAAAAGACGATGTCAAGCGTTTGCGCCGTCGCAACGGCAATGCATCCGAAAATTCCGCTCATTGCTACGGCACGACATTCGATGTCAGTTGGAAACGCTTCCAGAAGGTAGAGGATGAAGACGGACGTCCGTTACAGGATGTCAGTTCGGATACATTGAAGCTGGTGCTGTCCGAGGTATTGCGCGACTTGAAGAAAGCAGAAAAGTGCTACATTAAATATGAACTGAGGCAAGGTTGTTTCCACATTACTACAAGAATGTAAAAAACGAACCTATTAGTTTTTAAAACATCAGAATATTGAAATACCAACATTAACATGCAGTTTACAATTTCTCCTCCAGCATCCGCCATGCCAACGGTAGGCAAGTAACAATATCCCCTGCCGTCATACCCATTGCTCCATGCTTCTTGCAAGCAATATCTCCCGCCAGTCCATGGACATAAGCAGCCATACGTGCAGCAGTTTCCGCATCGTATCCCTGCGCCAGCAAGGCCAATACGACACCCGTAAGCACATCACCGCTACCCCCTGTCGCCATGCCGGGATTTCCGGTAGGATTAAACCAGCACTTTTCCGATGGTGCAATAATAACGGAATAAGCTCCTTTCAATATAATGTATACTCCGGCGCTTTTTGCCAGTTCACGGGCTTTTGTCAAACGCTCGTACGAGTTCTGACATTTCCCAACCAACCGTTCCAATTCTTTGGGATGCGGAGTGAGAATACTGCCTTTGGGCAAACGACCGATGTAACTGCGGTGTTCGCCTAACAGGTTCAACGCATCGGCATCCACTATCATGGGCGTCTGGCAAGAATCTATCTGATCCAGTAAAGCAGCTTCGGTATCTTCCGCCCTGCCTAATCCCGGACCGATACCTACCGCCTGATAGTCGTCAGTATCAGTGGCACAAGAAAAACGAACATCGTTTATATCTATTTCCGTCATGGCCTCCGGTACGGCAGTCTGCACGATAAAATTATTGCAAAAAGGAATATGAACCGTAAGCAATCCCACTCCGGAGCGCAGGCAAGCACGTGCCGCAAGCACCGACGCTCCCGCCATTCCTTGCGAACCTGCTATCAACAAGGCACGTCCGAAGCTTCCTTTATGTGCAAACTTGCCGCGCGGCTTCAGCATCGATGCCATATCCTCGTGTTCCGTCAACGCAAAATCCGTTTCCTTTTCTGTAATGGCTTCCTCACTCAAACCGATATCCAGCAATTGCCACTCGCCCACAAACGGCTCGTTCTCGGCAAAGAGAAAAGCCAGCTTCGGCAGTTGCAAGCTTAGCGTCAGGTCTGCACGGATGATATTAGCCTGAATATTATAGGTATTGTCCTCTCCCATTAAACCGGAAGGCACATCAATGGCAACTACCGTAGCCGGCGAGGAGTTGATGTACTTCACTACCGCAGCGAAACCACCGCTCAAGGGTTTGTTCAGTCCGCTACCGAACAGTCCGTCTACAACCACATGCTCCGCTGTCAGCACTGGCGGCACGAATTGCGTGGTTATCTCATGAAAATCAATTCCGGAAACCCTTGCCAAACGTTCCTTGTTCGTTTCGCAATCCGGAGACAAAGTACCTTTCGTATTAAAGAGATATACCTCCACCCGGTATCCCTGCTCTGCCAGCAGACGCGAAACAGCCAGCGCGTCTCCCCCATTGTTGCCGGGCCCGGCAAATACCGTAAAAGGAGTTTCCGCTCCCCAGCGCTCGGATATGGCTTTTGCCAGAGCCTGCGAAGCGCGCTCCATAAGGTCAATGGAAGCAATCGGCTCATTCTCTATCGTATAGGCATCCAGTTCTTTTATCTGAATGGTAGGAAATATTTTTATCATTGCAGTTTATTCGTTTAAGTTACGAGCAAAGGTACAAAAAATAATAACTACTTTTGCGGCTCAAAACATATAAAGACAATTAACACATAACCAATGAGCACATCCAAACACCCTAAAGGACTTTACCTGATTTTCGCCACCAGTACCGCAGAACGTTTCAGCTACTATGGCATGCGGGCTATTTTCATTCTGTTCCTGACACAGGCCTTGCTGTTCGACAAGGAACACGCCGCTTCCATCTACGGCAGCTACACCGGACTCGTCTACCTCACCCCGCTTATCGGCGGATATATTGCCGACAAATACTGGGGCATCCGCCGTTCTGTCTTCTGGGGAGCCATCATGATGGCATTGGGACAGTTTCTGATGTTCTTCAGCGCTTCCATGCTGGATGCAGCCCAACTGTCGCACTGGCTGATGTATGGCGGACTCACCTTCCTTATATTGGGAAACGGATGTTTCAAACCTACGGTATCTTCCCTCGTGGGACAATTGTACGAACCGGGCGACAGACGGTTGGACTCCGCCTATACCATATTCTATATGGGCGTCAACGTAGGCTCTTTCCTTGCCCCGCTGGTATGCGGCTATTTTGGCGAAACCGGTAATCCGAACGACTTCAAATGGGGCTTTCTGATTGCCGCAATTGTCACCGTCTTTACGGTCATATTGTTCGAGACGCAGAAGAATAAATACCTTATCGGTCCCGACGGCAAGCAGCTCGGCATCATTCCCGATGCTAAAAAGGAACAACCGCAAGCTACAAAGACAGCCGCCCAATCCACTACGCACAACAGCAAGAAAAAACGTAATTATCTCTTATTGGGAGTATTGACAATAGCGCTTGCCGTTTTCTTCTACTGGTGTTTCGGCAACGACTGGATCAGCATCGGCATCTTCACCGCCTGTATCGTCTTTCCTGTCAGCATCCTGTTGGAAGGCTCGCTTACGAAGATTGAACGCGACCGCATCTTTGTCATCTATATCATCGCTTTCTTCGTAATCTTCTTCTGGGCAGCCTACGAACAGGCAGGCGCTTCACTGACGCTTTTCGCTTCCGAACAGACCGACCGCGTTATCTTCGGCTGGGAAATGCCGGCTTCCTGGATACAGTCATTCAATCCATTCTTCGTAGTGATACTGGCAGCCATCATGCCGGGAGTATGGGGCTTCCTCAATAAACGGGGCATGGAACCCGCCTCTCCCACCAAACAGGCCATCGGCTTGCTGCTTCTCTCCTTGGGTTACCTCGTTATCTGCTTCGCTGTAAAGGATGTGCAACCCGGCGTCAAGGTAAGCCTCATCTGGCTCACAGGACTTTATTTCATCCACACCATGGGCGAAATTGCCCTTTCGCCTATCGGATTGTCCATGGTGAACAAGCTCACTCCTATCCGCTTTGCTTCGCTGATGATGGGTATATGGTACCTCTCCACGGCCACAGCCAACAAGTTTGCGGGTACGCTGAGCGGACTCTATCCCGAAGCCGGAAAAGTAAAGACACTGCTTGGCTACCGCATAGAAACGATGTACGACTTCTTCATGGTATTTGTCGTAATGTCCGCCACCGCATCGCTTATCCTTTTCCTACTCTCAAAGAAATTGCAGAAGATGATGCACGGAGTGGAATAAAATCACTATTTTTGCGCCAACTTTCTAAAAACTCCCATTTATGGATACCATACAAATAAAAGACAAAATGTTCACTGTTTCCATTAAGGAACAGGACATATTGAAAGAAGTAACCCGTGTAGCGAACGAAATCAACCGCGACTTGGCAGGTAAGAATCCGCTTTTCCTGAGTGTGCTGAACGGCTCGTTCATGTTTACTTCCGACCTGATGAAGCGCATCACCATTCCTTGTGAGATTTCTTTCGTTAAACTTGCCTCTTATCAGGGAGTATCTTCTACGGGAGTAATCAAAGAAGTGATCGGCATCAACGAAGACATCTCCGGACGTACCATTGTCATTGTCGAAGATATCGTAGATACCGGCCTCACCATGCAACGCCTGCTGGAAACCCTCGGCACACGCGGCCCCAAGGAAATTCACATTGCCTCGTTACTGGTGAAACCCGACAAGTTGAAAGTAGACTTGAACATCGAATACGTAGCCATGAACATTCCCAACGACTTCATCGTGGGCTATGGTCTGGACTATGACGGATTCGGACGAAACTATCCCGACATCTATACCGTAGTAGACTGAAACCGGGAAAAGGCAGCAAGGCAAAGGTATTAATTTGTAAATCAAAAATAATAGCTAAACAAATGTTGAACATTGTAATTTTCGGTGCTCCCGGTTCAGGTAAGGGAACACAAAGCGAGAGAATTGTAGAGAAGTACGGTATCAACCACATTTCTACCGGAGACGTGCTCCGCGCAGAAATCAAGAACGGCACTGAGCTGGGCAAGACAGCCAAAGGCTACATCGACCAGGGACAACTGTTGCCGGACGAACTGATTATTGACATCCTGGCAAGCACACTGGACAGCTTCAAGGATAGCAAAGGCGTTATTTTCGACGGCTTCCCCCGTACTATCGCACAGGCAGAGGCATTGAAGAAGATGCTTGCCGAACGCGGACAAAGCGTAAACGTTATGCTGGACCTTGACGTTCCCGAAGACGAACTGATGAAACGCCTCATCAAGCGCGGACAGGAATCAGGCCGTGCCGACGACAATGAAGAGACTATCAAGAAACGTCTTACCGTATATCATTCACAGACAGCTCCGCTTATCGATTGGTATAAGAACGAAAAGCTGTATGCACACATCAAAGGTATAGGCGAACTGGATACTATTACGGCAGATGTTTGCAAAGCAATTGACGCTGCAAAATAATATTTGATATCTAAAGCAGATATTTTTAACGCAAATTACGCGAACCACTACGGATGACTACTCGTCCGTGCGGTTCGCGTAATTTATATTGTTTCCTACATCGGCTCTCAGCCGTTCCACCATTTTACATAGATTCGCCTCGTTCTGTTCATCCGAAACAGTGGGGTCTTTCACAAAATACCCGCAAGGCAAGTCCGGACAATCACCGCAATTCTTTTTCCTCTTGGTGCGGCAGCAGTCATAAATGCGGCAGACATCATCACCCGTATACCGCAACCAGAATACTTTTCCTTTTATTTTCCTGCATCCGCTGCATTCCAGCGGAAAAGAAGCACACTCCACGCAAACCGCACCGCAGGGAGAAGGCTCAACAAAGTCATCTTTCCAGAACCACCACTTGCACTTCATCGGGTCGGGATTCCCGGTGTTTACAAAGTATTCCACGGCACGATAAAGGTACAACTGGCAGCGGTCAAGAGTGCAACCGCGCAACCGGCACTCCTCGGCATAAAGTTCTTCGGCGCTCTTGCCACGCAATGAGGCGATAGTGGTATACCCCATCAGTATCAAGTCCTGCTCCGTGCAGGCACCTATATTGGGAATCGTTCTCAGTTCACTCATTAAGATTATTGTATTAGGATGTAAATCAATGAACAAAAATAACGTTATCAATCCATCCAACCTAACAAATCACAACCCAAATTTGAGCATATCGCTTGAAATCACTAATTTTGCGCCTGTTATCCCGACGATAACAATAAAGAAACCTAAAAAGTAAAAAGAATATGGCTGAATCGAATTTTGTTGACTACGTAAAAATCTATTGCCGCTCCGGTAAGGGCGGTCGAGGCTCCACGCACATGCGGCGTGAAAAATACATTCCCAATGGCGGCCCCGACGGAGGTGACGGAGGACGAGGCGGCCACGTGATTCTCCGCGGCAACCGCAACTACTGGACCCTGCTGCACCTGCGCTACGACCGCCACATCATGGCAGGCCACGGCGAGTCGGGCTCCAAGAACCGCAGTTTCGGCAAGGACGGAGAGGATAAAATAATCGAAGTGCCCTGCGGCACGGTAGTGTACAATGCCGAAACCGGTGAATACATCTGCGATGTAACCGAGCATGGTCAGGAAGTCATTCTGCTGAAAGGCGGACGCGGCGGACTGGGTAACTGGCACTTCAAAACCGCCACCCGTCAGGCTCCCCGCTTCGCACAGCCGGGCGAACCGATGCAGGAAATGACGGTTATCATGGAGCTGAAACTGCTGGCGGACGTCGGTCTGGTAGGCTTCCCCAATGCAGGAAAGTCGACACTGCTCTCGGCTGTGTCTTCGGCAAAACCGAAAATCGCCAACTATCCCTTCACTACATTGGAGCCCAATCTGGGTATCGTGTCCTATCGCGACGGAAAGTCATTCGTTATGGCGGACATTCCCGGCATCATCGAAGGGGCAAGTGCGGGCAAAGGTTTGGGACTCCGTTTCCTGCGCCACATCGAACGCAACTCACTGTTGCTGTTCATGGTTCCTGCCGACAGCGACGACATCCGTAAGGAATATGAAATTCTGCTGAACGAATTGCGTACTTTCAATCCCGAAATGCTGGACAAGCAGCGTGTGCTTGCCATTACGAAATGCGATATGCTGGATCAGGAGCCGATGGACGAGATAGAGCCTACACTACCCGAAAGCATTCCGCACGTATTCATTTCGGCCATTTCCGGTCTGGGCATCTCCACACTGAAAGATATGCTGTGGGAAGAGCTGAACAAGGAAAGCAACAAGATAGAAGGCAAGATTGAAAGCATTGCCCACCGCGCCAAAGACATGAGCCACCTGAAAGAGGAACTGAAAGACGAAGGCGAGGACGAAGACCTCAGCTACGAATACGTTGACGACGAGGACATCGAGGACCTTGAAGACTTTGAATACGAAGAAGAGGATTGGGAGGATGACAGAAAATGATTCCTCTCACAAAAGATAAAAGAATGTTGGGATATGAGGTACTTGCCCCATATCCCGACATTTCTTGTTTTGTAACCACCCGGCATGGCGGATGCAGCACCGGCAGCTATGCTTCTTTCAACTGCACTCCTTACACCGGAGACAATGCGGATTGCGTACGCAAAAACCGGGAACTGTTATGCACCGCCCTGCCTGTGCGCCCTCAGGAACTTATCATTCCCTTTCAGACCCACGGCACCGATTCCCTCATCATCGACGATACCTATCTGAACGCAACGCATAGCGAACGGCAAGCCATGCTGCAAGGCATCGATGCACTCATTACCCGCATGCCCGGCTGCTGCATCTGCATCTCCACTGCCGATTGCATTCCCGTATTATTATATGACAGGCAACGCCGCATTGTTGCCGCAGTCCATGCAGGCTGGCGGGGAACGGTAAACCGCATTCTTGCCAAAACCCTTCACCGGATGCAGTCTGCCTACGGAACAGAAGGAACGGATATCATTGCCTGCATAGGGCCGGGCATCTCCCTCGACTCGTTCGAGGTGGGCGATGAGGTATATGAAACGTTTCGCACCGAAAATTTCCCGATGGAATACATATCCGTATGGAAGCCCGAAACGCACAAATACCATATAGATTTGTGGGCAGCCAACCGTTTGCAACTCTCCGACTTCGGAGTGCCGCCCCGGCAGATAGAGAATGCAGGCATCTGTACCTACCGGCAACATGAGGACTTCTTCTCGGCACGGCGTCTGGGCATCAAGTCGGGACGTATCCTGTCGGGAATTATGTTGAACGGACAGGAAAAGGAAGAAAGAAAGTAACGCCTATATTTGAAGGAGTTGCAGTTTATGGCTACTTTTGTACCGTGTCGATAAGTTGAAGCAACTCTAATTCTCGACTCACATTATACGAACAAACCAATACCTCCAATGATATGAAACAAAACCGGGAAGACATTCCTTTCGAATATGCCCATTGTTTTGCCACAGACGGGCAGTGTCCGCAACGTTCGGGATGCCTGCATGCCCTGATAACGGAGCTTCCGATGAAAACATCGCAATACGCAAGCAATATCATAACCGCCATAGACCCGCGCTACATTGCTTCGCTGCATGGCAAGGGCGGCTGTACCTTCTACCGTAGCTCCGACCTCAAGCGTTATGCCTGCGGAATGTCCCGGATGTTCGATGCCGTGCCCAGCAGAATCGTAAGCGAAGTCAGAAGATGTGTACAGAATTGCTTCACCTGCCGCAGCTATTACTTTGCCAGCCGCAAAGGCAAGAGACTTATCTCACCCGCAGAACAGGCGGAGATTGCATCCGTTTTCCGTGCCCTTTGCCCGGAGTTACGTCCCATATACGACAGCTTTGAGGAAAGATACGAATGGTGACCGGAGAAGTACAGGCGGGTGATACTGCAAACCTGCCTGTGCCAGACCTATCCCGCACTTAGTTTATTTTTATTTATCCACAATAAACTTCGAGTTTAATCCTATTAAACTCCGGGTTCATTAGGATTAAACCTGAAGTTTAACGCCGTTAAATTCCAAGTTTATCCACGACGAACCGACAGTAAACCATACACAATGAAAAGCCCCATGTACCACATCACCTTATCCGAAGAGATTAAGCGCCTCTGCCCCGCCTTTCAGGGCGTTGCCGTCATGGCGCAAGTAACCAACTCCGCACACAACGCAGAGCTGTGGCGGGAAATCGACGCTTTCACCCGCGAACTGAGAGCCGGTGAAACCGCGGAAAGCATCAAACAGCAACCCGCCATCGCCGCCACCCGCGAAGCCTACAAGCGTTGCGGCAAAGATCCCAGCCGTTACCGTCCTTCCGCCGAAGCATTGCGCCGCCGTCTTATGCGGGGGCTCGAACTGTACCAAATCGACACGCTGGTAGACCTCATCAACCTCGTATCGCTCCGCACCGGATATTCCATCGGCGGTTTCGATGCGGACAAGATACAGGGAGACAGCCTTGAACTCGGCATCGGACGTGCGGAAGAACCCTTCGAAGGCATCGGGCGCGGAACGCTGAACATCGAGGGGCTTCCCGTCTACCGCGACCGGGCAGGCGGCATAGGCACTCCCACCAGCGACAACGAACGTACCAAAATGGGACTCGAAACCCGGCGTATCCTTGCCATAGTCAACGGATACAACGGACGCGAAGGGCTGGCGGAAGCCGCCGGAATGATACAGGAACTCCTGCGGAAATACGCAGACTCCGACGGCGGAACAATACTCTATTTTGAATAAACAATGACAACAAAGTGATGCCACCATGCAAGCCGGTGCAAAAAAATAACACGCAGAACCGTCCAAGTATTCAAACGTTTCACTACATTTGCAAAACGTTTTACCTGAAAAAAAGAATTGAACTTTAAAACATATCGATGATAGAAAAACTGATTGTTCTTGAGGATATCGACCCGGTTATCTTTTACGGCGTAAACAACGCCAATATGCAACTGATAAAAGCTTTGTATCCCAAACTCCGCATCGTTGCCCGCGGCAATGTCATCAAAGTGCTGGGAGATGAAGAGGAGATGTGCGCGTTTGAAGAAAACATCACCAAACTCGAAAAATATTGTGCCGAATATAATTCTCTGAAAGAGGAAGTCATCATCGATATCGTCAAAGGGAACGCCCCGCAGGCTGAGAAGTCGGGCAATGTCATCGTGTTCAGCGTAACGGGAAAGCCCATTATTCCGCGCAGCGAAAACCAGTTGAAACTGGTAGAGGCATTTAGCAGGAACGACATGGTATTTGCCATAGGCCCTGCCGGGTCGGGCAAGACCTATACGGCCATCGCCCTTGCCGTACGCGCGTTGAAGAACAAGGAGATAAAGAAAATAATCCTCAGCCGTCCCGCCGTAGAGGCCGGAGAGAAACTCGGCTTCCTGCCCGGCGACATGAAGGACAAGATAGACCCGTACCTGCAACCGCTTTACGACGCCTTGCAGGACATGGTTCCCGCCGCCAAACTGAAAGAGTACATGGAGCTGAACATCATTCAGATTGCCCCCCTCGCTTTCATGCGCGGACGCACGCTGAACGATGCCGTAGTAATTTTGGATGAAGCGCAGAACACCACCACCCAACAGATAAAGATGTTCCTCACCCGTATGGGCATGAATACCAAAATGATTGTAACGGGGGATATGACGCAAATCGACCTTCCCCAGTCACAGACTTCCGGACTGGTGCAAGCACTCCGCATCCTGAAAGGCGTGAAAGGAATCAGCTTCATCGAGCTGAACAAAAAAGACATTGTACGCCACAAACTGGTTACTCAGATTGTGGAAGCCTACGAAAAGTTTGACAAAGAAGCGAAAGCCGAACGGGAGAAACGGAAAGCAGAACAAGCCGCCGGACAGCAACTCCCGGCATAGACAGTAAATATCCAACTCATAAATATCACTAAAATGAATGCATTAACAGCAACAGATTTCAACTTTCCCGGACAGCAAAGTGTCTATCATGGAAAAGTGCGCGATGTGTACAACATCAATGGCGAAAAGTTAGTTATGGTCGCTACCGACCGCATTTCAGCCTTCGACGTAGTATTGCCGAAAGGTATTCCTTTCAAAGGACAGATGCTGAACCAGATTGCAGCCAAGTTCCTCGATGCCACCACCGACATCTGCCCCAACTGGAAAACAGCCACCCCCGACCCTATGGTAACCGTGGGCGTTATGTGCGAAGGCTTCCCGGTTGAGATGATTGTACGCGGCTATCTCTGTGGCAGTGCATGGCGCGCCTACAAGAGCGGTGTCCGCGAAATCTGCGGCGTAAAGCTGCCCGAAGGCATGAAGGAGAACCAGAAATTCCCCGAACCCATCATCACCCCGACCACAAAAGCCGAAATCGGCGAGCATGACGCCGACATCTCCAAAGAGGAGATTCTTGCCAAAGGCCTGGCCACTCCCGAAGAGTATGCAATTCTGGAGAAATATACAATGGCACTCTTCAAACGCGGTACGGAAATCGCTGCAGAACGCGGCCTGATTCTCGTCGACACCAAGTACGAATTCGGCAAGCACAACGGCACTATCTACCTGATGGACGAAATCCACACACCGGACTCCAGCCGCTATTTCTACTCCGAAGGCTACGAAGAACGCTTTGCCAAAGGCGAACCGCAAAAGCAGCTTTCAAAGGAATTCGTGCGCGAATGGCTAATGGACAACGGTTTCCAGGGCAAAGAGGGACAGCAGGTTCCGGAAATGACCGACGAAATCGTGACTTCCATCAGCGAACGTTACATTGAGCTGTACGAGCACATCACCGGCGAGAAGTTCGTTAAAGAGGACACAAGCAACATCGCCGAACGTATTGAAAAGAACGTAACGGAGTACTTAAAGTAACGATTGACGGATGGACTACCCCCAAGAACACATCAAGCCTTACGGCAACGACGGCAAGAAGAGCGAACAGGTTGAAGAGATGTTCGACAACATCGCCCCCGCTTACGACAAGCTGAACCATACCCTGTCGATGGGCATAGACCACAGCTGGCGCAAGAAGGCGATTGACACGCTCCGCCCTTTCAGCCCCCGGCGCATAATGGACGTAGCGACCGGAACCGGAGACTTTGCCATACTTGCCTGCCGCGAATTGCAGCCCGATATGCTCATCGGGACCGACATATCCGAAGGCATGATGAATGTGGGACGTGAAAAAGTAAAACAGGCGCACCTCTCGGACAGGATTTCCTTTGCCCGGGAGGACTGCACCTCTCTCTCGTTTGCCGATGAAAGCTTCGATGCCGTGACCGTGGCGTTCGGCATCCGTAACTTTGACGGACTGGATAAAGGATTGTCCGAAATGTGCCGCGTACTCGTACCCGGCGGACATCTCGTCATACTGGAACTCTCCACGCCGGACCGCTTCCCGATGAAACAACTCTTTACCGTCTACTCCAAAGCCGTCATCCCGCTGCTCGGCAAGTTCATTTCGAAAGACAACAGCGCCTACACCTATCTGCCCCAAAGCATCCGCGCCTTTCCGCAAGGCGAAATCATGCAGGGAGTAATCCGCAAGGCAGGGTTCAGCGAGGTACGCTTCAAGCGATTGACTTTCGGAATATGCACCTTATACATTGCTAAGAAATAGTCACTTATATTCCCCCTTTAACACATTTTGGATATGCAGAAATACGGTTTAATCGGTTACCCGCTGAAACATTCGTTCTCCATCGGCTACTTCAACGAGAAATTTAAAGCAGAGAACATTGACGCCGAATATGTGAACTTCGAGATTCCCCGCATCGAAGACTTCATGGAAGTGATTGAAGAAAACCCCAATCTCTGTGGACTCAATGTAACCATTCCCTATAAAGAACAGGTTATACCCTACCTCGACGAACTGGATAAGGACACCGCCAAGATTGGTGCGGTCAACGTTATCAAGATTGTCCGCCTTCCCAAAGGCAAAATCAAGCTGATAGGCTGCAACTCGGACATCATCGGATTTACGCAATCCATCGAACCCCTGCTGCAACCCCAGCACAAGAAAGCGCTTATCCTGGGCACAGGCGGTGCATCCAAAGCCGTATATCGCGGTCTGGAGAATTTAGGAATAGAAAGCACTTTCGTGTCACGTACCAAAAAGGACGACAAGTTCCTGACCTACGGAGAGCTGACTCCCGAAATCATGGCCGAACATACGGTCATCGTAAACTGTACGCCCGTGGGCATGTTCCCCAAAGTGGATTTCTGCCCGGACATACCCTACGAACTGCTTACTCCCAACCATTTGCTCTACGATTTGTTGTATAATCCAAATGAAACACTCTTCATGAAGAAAGGCAAAGCGCAGGGAGCCGTCACCAAGAACGGACTTGAAATGTTGCTGCTGCAAGCCTTTGCCGCATGGGAAATTTGGAACAAGTAACATGAAAAAAATACTGAAATATTCATTCATAGGTCTCGCTGCGCTTTGTACCGCCCTGTTGTGCGGCGGATACTATATGCTGGGGCATGCGCTGAACCCGGATGAACTGATTACACGCTCCCGCAACAGCCAGGCTTCCTACGAATACATGTTCGGGCAATATCCCGAGCTGAAACCGTGGGTGGACAGCCTGCAGACGGCAGGGGCACTGCGCGACTTCTATATAAAGAACGACCGGGGTGAAACCCTGCATGCGCTGTATGTAGCCGCCGCCGAACCCACCCGTAAAACGGCCGTCATTGTGCACGGCTATACCGACAACTCCATCCGCATGCTCAACATCGGCTACCTGTACAACCGGCAACTGAAGTACAACATCCTTCTGCCCGACCTGCACGGTCATGGCGCAAGCGAGGGTGCCGAGATACAAATGGGCTGGCTCGACCGTCTCGACGTACTGCAATGGACCGCAACCGCCGACGAGCTTTTCGGCAGGAACAATGAAACGGTGACCGCAGGCGACAGCACCCGTATGCGCAGCAGCGGTACGGAAATGGTAGTGCACGGCATCTCAATGGGAGCTGCCACCACCATGATGGTGTCCGGTGAAGTGGAACATGGAATACACCAGCAGCCGTTCATCAAATGTTTCGTCGAGGACTGCGGCTATACCAGCGTATGGGATGAGTTCCGGGGCGAACTGAAAGCACAATACGGCTTGCCCGCTTTCCCGCTGCTGCATGTGGCAAGCCGGCTTTGCGAACAAGAGTACGGATGGGATTTCCGTGAAGCTTCGGCTTTGGAGCAGGTCAGGAAGTGTACCTTGCCCATGCTCTTTATACACGGCGATGCGGACTCCTATGTGCCTACATGGATGGTCTACCCTCTTTACGAAGCCAAGCCGGAACCGAAGGAGCTGTGGATTGTTCCGGGTTCCGCACATGCCATGTCCTACAAGGACTATCCGCAGGAATATACGGAGCATGTAAAGAAATTCGTAGGGAAATACATACGTTGACGTGATTTTTCCTACCTTAGCCCCTACAAATACAATAAGTATGAAACGATTTATCTCCATAACATTCCTCTTGTGCATGCTTGTTTCCCTGCAGGCACAAGAGATTTACACTACCGGAAACATTCCTAAAGTACATTTTCAGGACAAGACACGCTACGTTTGCAACCCCGCCGGTATCCTTTCCGCCCCGGCATGCGACGAAATAGACCGCATGCTCTATGCCCTGGAACAGCAAACCGGCATTGAAACCGTAGTGGCAGTTGTCCCGTCCATCGGCAGTGAGGACTGTTTTGACTTCTCGCACCGGTTGCTCAACGAATGGGGCGTTGGCAAGAAAGGAAAGAATAACGGACTGGTTATCCTGCTGGTAACCGACCAGCGCTGTATTCAGTTCTATACCGGATACGGACTGGAAGGAGACCTGCCCGATGCCATTTGCAAACGCATTCAAACGCGGGACATGATTCCTTACCTGAAAGACGGCAACTGGGATGCCGGTATGGTGGCCGGCGTTCGTGCCGTATGCGCCCGTCTTGACGGAAGTATGGCAAACGACCCGGACGAAAGTGACGGCGGCTCTCCAATAGGATTGATTCTGGCCGTTGCGGGGTTCTTTGCCATCGCCATCGCGGCAGGAATACTGAAAACACGCGCTGCAAGCAAATGCCCGCAATGCGGCCAGCATAAGCTGCAACGGAGCAACAGCGTGCTTATCTCACGCCGCAACGGAGTACGGACGGAAGATGTCACCTATACCTGCCGCAATTGCGGACATAAGGTAGTACGCCGCCAACAGTCTTACGATGAGAACTATCAGGGCGGAGGTGGCGGCGGTCCCGTCATTTTCGGAGGCGGCGGCTTCGGCAGCAGTGGCGGAGGATTCAGCGGCGGCAGCTTCGGAGGCGGCATGGGCGGTGGCGGCGGAGCCGGTTCACGGTTCTGAGCGGAACGGCCGGGCGTCTCCTGTAACAAACCAATTCAGATTGCATCATTAATAACAAAAAAAGAAGTATGAAAAAATCAACCATTATCATCATTGTTGTCGTAGCCCTTCTCGCCATTTGGGGAGTCAGCGGTTATAACGGACTCGTTACCATGGACGAAAACGTCAGCGGGCAATGGTCTAACGTAGAAACACAATATCAACGTCGTGCCGACCTGATACCGAATCTCGTAAACACAGTCAAAGGATATGCCTCTCACGAAAAGGAAACGCTGGAAGGTGTGGTAGAAGCCCGTAGCAAGGCCACCCAGATGACTGTAGACGCCAACGACCTGACACCGGAAAAGCTGGCCGAATACCAAAAGGCACAGGGCGCGGTTACTTCCGCTCTCGGCAAGCTGCTCGCCATTACCGAAAACTATCCCGACCTGAAAGCCAACCAGAACTTCCTGGAGCTCCAAGCCCAGTTGGAAGGTACGGAAAACCGCATCAACGTGGCACGTACCAACTTCAACAATGCGGCGAAGAATTTTAATACGGCAATCCGCCGTTTCCCCAAAAACATTCTTGCCGGTCTTTTCGGCTTTGAGAAGCGCGCCTACTTTGAAGCCGCCGAAGGAAGCGAACAAGCACCTAAGGTGGAGTTCTAAAGAGACGGAATTGAATATCAAATATCCCCTCATCCGGTGTCGCACCCACACAGGCTTGCAAGTACGATGCCGGATGAGGGGATATTTTTTACGCAAAGCTAAGGCTATAAGCGAAATAATCACTACTTTTGTGCTCAATTGAACAAACTTATTATCCCATGAGTAATCAACGATATATGATGAGAGGCGTCAGCGCATCCAAAGAAGATGTGCACAACGCCATTAAGAACATCGACAAAGGTATATTCCCGCAGGCTTTCTGCAAAATCATCCCCGATATCCTGGGCGGTGACCCTGAGTATTGTAATATCATGCACGCCGACGGCGCAGGAACAAAATCCAGTCTGGCCTACATGTACTGGAAAGAGACGGGCGACCTCTCCGTCTGGAAAGGCATCGCACAGGATGCGCTGATTATGAACATCGACGACCTGCTCTGTGTAGGTGCTGTGGACAATATCCTGGTATCAAGCACCATCGGACGCAACAAGCTGCTTGTGCCCGGAGAAGTGATTTCCGCCATCATCAACGGTACGGACGAACTGCTTGCCGAACTCCGCGAAATGGGTGTAGGCGTATATGCCACCGGTGGCGAGACCGCCGATGTGGGCGACCTGGTGCGTACCATCATCGTTGACTCTACGGTAACCTGCCGCATGAAGCGTTCGGATGTTATCGACAATGCCAATATCCGTCCGGGAGACGTGATTATAGGCCTCTCCTCTTGCGGACAAGCCACTTACGAAAAAGAGTATAACGGCGGTATGGGCAGCAACGGGCTTACCAGCGCCCGCCACGACGTATTCGCCAAATATCTGGCGGAGAAATATCCGGAAAGCTATGACAAAGCCGTACCCGACGAACTGGTATACAGCGGAAAGCTGAAACTGACAGACAGCGTGGAAGGCAGTCCGCTGGATGCCGGAAAGCTGGTGCTCTCTCCCACCCGTACATATGCGCCGGTGGTTAAGAAACTGCTCGATGCGCTCCGTCCCGAAATTCACGGTATGGTACACTGCTCCGGCGGTGCGCAGACCAAAGTGCTGCACTTTGTCGGAGATAACTGCCGCGTTGTCAAAGACAACCTTTTCCCCGTTCCGCCGCTGTTCAGGACCATCAAGGAGCAAAGCGATACGGACTGGAGCGAAATGTACAAGGTATTCAATATGGGACACCGTCTGGAAGTATATCTTTCTCCTGAGCATGCGGAAGAAGTGATTGCCATCAGCAAAAGCTTCAACATCGATGCACAGATTGTAGGACGTATCGAAGAGAGCGATAAGAAAGAACTGATTATCAAGAGTGAATTCGGAGAGTTCAGATATTAATGCCGACTTGTCATCTCGTAACATTACCACTTTAATTAAATGGCAGATAACAACACCATATTAGAGAAACTGGAAGGCCTCGTTGCCCGCTTCGAAGAAGTGTCCACACTGATTACCGACCCGGCGGTAATTGCCGACCAGAAGCGCTACGTCAAACTCACCAAAGAGTACAAAGAACTGGGCGACCTGATGAATGCCCGCAAAGAGTACATGCAGGTACTGAACGGCATCGAGGAAGCCAAAGAAATCATCGCCAACGAAACCGACGCCGAGATGCGTGAAATGGCACGCGAAGAACTTGATGCCTGCCAGGCGCGCCAGCCTGAACTGGAAGAAGAGATAAAGCTCCTGCTTGTCCCCGCCGACCCGCAGGACAGCCGCAACGCCATTCTCGAAATCCGCGGTGGTGCAGGTGGAGACGAAGCCGCCATTTTTGCAGGCGACCTCTTCCGCATGTACACCAAGTATTGTGAGGCAAAAGGCTGGAGACTGGAAATATCCAGCGCCAACGAGGGCGCAGCCGGCGGTTTCAAGGAAATCATCTGCTCCGTAACGGGAGACAACGTATATGGCACGCTGAAATATGAATCGGGTGTACATCGCGTACAACGCGTGCCTGCCACCGAAACACAGGGACGTGTACACACATCCGCCGCATCCGTGGCGGTGCTGCCCGAAGCCGAAGAGTTCGATGTAGTCATCAACGAGGGAGAAATCAAATGGGATACCTTCCGAAGCGGCGGTGCGGGCGGTCAGAACGTAAATAAGGTAGAATCCGGCGTACGCCTGCGCTATAACTGGAAGAACCCGAATACGGGTGTCGTAGAGGAAATTCTCATCGAATGTACCGAAACGCGCGACCAGCCGAAGAACAAAGAACGCGCCCTGTCGCGCCTGCGTACCTTTATATACGACAAGGAGCACCAGAAATACATTGACGACATCGCTTCCAAGCGAAAGACAATGGTCTCTACCGGTGACCGCTCGGCAAAGATACGTACCTACAACTATCCGCAAGGACGTATTACCGACCACCGCATCAACTATACCATTTATAACCTTGCCGCCTTTATGGACGGTGATATTCAGGATTGCATCGACCATCTGATTGTTGCGGAAAATGCAGAGCGACTGAAAGAAAGCGAATTGTAGTTATGAAAGGGCTATCAGTAGAGAAAGCGTTTCACACGGTTACCGAAGCGTTTCAGAACTGCCTGAAGCGCTTCCCGGTTACGGTAGCCTTTATCTTTGCATTCACAGCCTATCTCATTCATCTGACATCAATAAGCTGGACAGGTGAAGAACGGTTGCTGTTTATAACCGGTTACTACCTGTCGGTAGGCATCCTGCTTTCGCTCACGCTTCATCTGTGGAGCGAAGAAGTAAAAAGCCGGATGTGGAAGACAGGCGTACAACTTGCCGCACACGCCCTGCTCATAGCCGATGCTTTTCTGCTATACCATTATCTCGGTACAGAGAGTTCATGGATTGAAATCGGCATCGCCCACACGGCAGCCATTCTCACCATAGGGCTTTCCACATTCTTCCTCTCGTTCCTGCGCGAGAAGAATGACATTGCCAGTTGGAATTTTGCACTGAACGCCGTTTCTTCGTTCGCTGTTACACAAATCATAGGCCTCATCCTATGGGCAGGCATCAGTCTGCTGTTGTTCTCACTGCACCAGCTGTTCGACATCCATTTCAGCGGAAAGTGCTATGCCTATATCTATTATCTGTGCAGCATAACGCTCGCCTTGATACTGTTTCTCGGATTGTTGCCGCAGGGAGAGGACAAACACAACCGCGAACCTCACTCATCCGAATTCCTGAACGGCATCATACACTACCTGTTCCTTCCGCTAACAGCCGGATATCTGACAGTGCTTTACATGTATGCCGCCCGCATCCTTGTCAGTTGGGAACTGCCCACAGGCTGGGTGTCATGGCTCATCGTAGCATTAATGACGGTGTGCATCGCCATTCAATTCGGCCTGTATCCCAAACGTCTCGAAGAGAACAAACGGTTTGACAACTGGATTGCCCGCTGGATGCCCGTACTGATACTGCCTCTGCTGTTGCTGATGACCATAGGCATCGTGCGCCGGTTCAACGATTACGGCATTACCGTTAACCGGCTCTATCTCGCCACACTCAACGGCTGGTTCTATTTTGTCTGTATCGGGTTGTTCGCCATCAAGGCACGGCGTATCAACTGGATACCCATTTCGTTTGCCATCATCTTTTTGCTGACGTCGGCATTGCCCGTCAACTATGCCGGCATTACAAAGAATGTCATTCTTAACGAAATCAAAGCCGAGATGCAACGCAGTTGCCGGGCAAAAGCCCCCCTCTCGCTACAACAATATGAGGAATGGATGTACTCGCTGCCGGAAAAGCAGGCGATACGGATAAACAGTAAATTCAGATACCTGAACAGCTGGTTCGGCACGGAGAGCGTCACCCATCTGATAGACAGAAACGTAACCTACAACCTCTATTCCGTGGCAGCGGATATTGAAGCAAATGCAGCGCCCACCGGCACTGATAGCGGCAGAGTTACTTATAGCGGAGCAATCGACAGTCAGACGAACATCAGTGTTCCCAAAGGCTATACGCGGTTTATCGCCATACCCAGCGATGGTATATCAAGCCGCTTTCTTACCATCCCCCGCCAATATCTTGAAAATGGAATATTGCCCGTTGCACTCGATACCCGGACGGACAATCTGAACGATAGCGTATACATCGAGCTCAGCACATTGAAAATGTTGGAAAAGAACAGCAAGCACGGTCATATACCGCCTACCTCTTTCCGATGCAATTCTCCCAAGAACCTGTTCATGCTGACTGCATTCGATATCCATTATGAAAAGAACAGTGACGAAGATGTAAGAATGAGCATCAAGGGATATTTATTTAAAAAGTAAAACCATTAAACCAACAAATTGCGATATGAACAAACAACAACTCTTTGAGAATATCAAACGCAAGAAATCATTTCTATGCGTAGGTCTGGACACGGATATCAAGAAGATTCCGGAACACCTGCTGAAAGAAGAAGACCCCATCTTTGCCTTCAACAAAGCGATTATCGATGCAACAGCCGACCTGTGTATCGCCTACAAACCGAATCTCGCTTTCTATGAGAGCATGGGAGTAAAAGGCTGGATTGCCTTTGAAAAGACCGTGAACTACATCAAGCAGAACTATCCCGACCAGTTTATCATCGCCGATGCCAAACGCGGCGACATCGGCAATACCTCTGCCATGTATGCACGTACTTTCTTTGAAGAGCTGGACATAGACTCGGTAACCGTAGCTCCTTATATGGGAGAAGACAGCGTTACTCCATTCCTCACCTACGAAGGCAAATGGGTTATCCTGCTCGCACTGACCAGCAACAAAGGTTCGCACGACTTCCAACTGACGGAAGACAAAAACGGTGAACGTCTCTTCGAAAAAGTATTGCGCAAGTCACAGGAATGGGCAAACGACGAGCAAATGATGTACGTGGTAGGCGCCACCCAAGGACGTGCTTTCGAAGATATTCGTAAGATTGTTCCCAACCACTTCCTTTTAGTACCCGGCGTAGGTGCGCAAGGCGGTTCATTGGAAGAGGTCTGCAAGTACGGCATGAACAAGACTTGCGGGTTGATTGTTAACTCCAGCCGCGGTATCATCTATGTAGACAAGACCGAAAACTTCGCAGCCGCTGCACGCAAAGCCGCACAGGAAGTACAGGCTCAGATGGCGGAACAGCTGAAAGCGATACTCTGAGAAGCAAATAAAAACTTATTTTAAACATAACCGAGCAGAATCGGCGAAATGGGTAATTGTTCGCCTGATTCTGCCCGGTTCGTATCAATACATGATAATCCCGCACAATATGCTCGAAGGTTTCAAAAGGACCAATCTGTCATAGCCCGCCACATTGCAAATGTTTTCAAAGAAGGAGAACTTGACAGAGACAGTAATATGCAAATTTTGCATAATACTATCTCAAAATATAAACCTACTGCGATTTACAACTTAGATGTTATCATCTCAACACGACTGGTGATGAACTTCCTTGTATAGCATCATATTTTGTCATCTCCTAAAAACAAATTACCTTTGTCCTCAAATACTTAGCTATGCCTTACGAACGTAAAATCATCAACGATCCGGTGTTCGGATTCATCAACATACCCAAAGGACTGCTGTACGACCTTGTACGACATCCCCTTTTGCAACGCCTCACCCGTATCAAACAATTGGGATTATCGTCCGTGGTGTATCCCGGCGCACAGCATACCCGGTTCCAGCACTCACTGGGGGCATTCTACCTTATGAGTGAAGCTATCCAGCAGCTTACCGCCAAAGGAAACTTCATTTTCGACAGTGAAGCGGAAGCCGTACAGGCGGCTATCCTCATGCACGACATCGGGCACGGTCCGTTCTCGCACGTGCTTGAAGATACTATTGTAAAAGGTGTCTCGCACGAAGACATTTCCCTGATGCTCATGGAACGCATCAACAAAGAAATGAACGGGCAACTGACACTTGCCATCCAAATATTCAAGGATGAATACCCCAAGCGTTTCCTCCACCAGCTGGTAAGCGGACAACTGGACATGGACCGCCTCGACTACCTGCGCCGCGACAGCTTCTATACCGGAGTAACGGAAGGTAACATAGGTTCGGCGCGCATCATCAAGATGCTCGATGTAAAAGACGACCATCTGGTCGTAGAATCCAAAGGAATCTACTCTATCGAAAACTTCCTCACTGCACGCCGCCTGATGTACTGGCAGGTATATCTGCATAAGACATCGGTTGCCTACGAAAAGATGCTCATCAGCACCTTGCTGCGTGCCAAGGAGTTAGCCGGCAAAGGCGTGGACTTGTTTGCCCCGCCCGCACTGAAATTCTTTTTATACAATGATATCAACCGGGAAATATTCTACAATAACCCGGACTGCCTGGAAAACTTTATCCAACTGGACGACAACGATCTTTGGACTGCCCTGAAAGTATGGAGCACACATCCGGACAGGGTGCTTTCCACACTGAGTATGGGCATGGTTAACCGTAACATATTCAAAGTGGAAATCTCCACCGAACCTTTCAGCGAGGAGCGTAAAGAAGAAATCACCCGGCAAATCGGCGAACAGCTGGATATCCCTCTTTTCGAAGCCGGTTATTTTATCTCTACCCCAAGCATTGAGAAGAATATGTACGACCCGGCAGACGACAGCATCGACATCCTGTACAACGACGGTTCCATTAAAAACATAGCCGAAGCATCGGACATGCTCAACATCTCCCTACTCTCAAAAAAAGTAAAAAAGTACTACTTATGTTATCAACGTTTGCATAGATAAGTATAAAATATTCACCGCAGGACAAGGATATATAAAAAAAAAGTCCGTTATTTGTGTTTTGAAACCATCTAACAACAATAAAACATGGAGTTCTCTGCTAAACAAATTGCAACATTTATACAAGGAGAAATCGTAGGAGACGAGAATGCAACTGTGCATACCTTCGCCAAGATTGAAGAAGGAATACCGGGGGCAATCTCTTTCTTATCCAACCCTAAATACATACCTTATCTGTATGAAACCCAATCGAGTATTGTTTTGGTTAATAAGGATTTCACTCCCGAACAGGAAGTAAAAGCTACCATGATTAAGGTAGACAATGCCTACGAAAGCCTTGCCAAATTATTAAACCTGTATGAACAGAGCAAACCGAAACGCACCGGCATCGACCCGCGCGCATACGTTGCCGAAACTGCCAAAATAGGCAAAGATGTTTACATTGCGCCTTTTGCTTATGTAGGAGACCATGCAGAAGTGGGCGACAATACGGTAATTCATCCGCATGCCACTATCGGAAGCGGTGCTAAAGTAGGCAATGATTGCATTATTTACGCAAATGCAACAATCTACCACGATTGTCGCGTAGGCAACCGTTGCATCCTGCATGCCGGTTGTGTAATCGGTGCAGACGGTTTCGGTTTCGCCCCCACTCCCGAAGGGTATGAAAAGATTCCCCAAATCGGAATCACCCTATTGGAAGACAATGTGGAAATCGGCGCCAATACGTGTGTAGACCGTGCCACGATGGGAGCGACTATCGTTCACAGCGGTGTAAAACTGGATAATCTGGTGCAGGTGGCACATAATGATGAAATCGGTTCGCATACGGTAATGGCGGCCCAAGTGGGCATAGCCGGTTCCACCAAAGTAGGCGAATGGTGTATGTTTGGCGGTCAGGTGGGTATAGCCGGACACATCCACATCGGAAACAAAGTGAACCTTGGCGCACAATCCGGTGTTCCCAGCAGTATTAAAGAAGGCAGTGTATTAATAGGTACGCCGCCTATGGAAGTGAAGCCCTACTTCAAGTCACAGTCCGTATTCCGCAAGCTGCCGGATATGTACTTTGAGTTGAATGCGCTCCGCAAAGAACTCGATGAATTAAAAAAACAATTAAATAAGTAACCAATGTTGAAACAAAAGACTCTGAAAGACAGCTTTTCACTCAGTGGGAAAGGTCTTCACACTGGACTTGATCTGACCGTTACTTTCAACCCTGCTCCGGACAATCACGGATATAAGATTCAGCGTACCGACCTGGAAGGTCAGCCTATCATTGACGCTGTTGCCGATAACGTGACCGAAACGACACGCGGCACCGTGCTTTCCAAAAACGGGGTTAAGATAAGTACCGTAGAGCACGGCATGGCTGCGCTTTACGCTTTGGGCATAGATAACTGCCTTATTCAGGTGAACGGTCCGGAATTTCCTATCCTGGATGGAAGTGCCCAATATTATGTCAACGAAATAGAACGTGTAGGTACGGTGGAACAAAGTGCCGTAAAGGATTTCTATATCATCAAATCCAAGATTGAATTCCGTGACGATGCCACCGGCTCATCCATCATCGTATTGCCCGATGAAAACTTCAGTCTGAACGTACTGGTATCCTACGACTCGACCATCATCCCCAACCAGTTTGCCACATTGGAAGATATGGCAAAGTTCAAGGATGAAGTAGCCGCCAGCCGCACTTTCGTATTTGTACGCGAGATAGAACCGCTGTTGCAAGCCGGACTTATCAAAGGCGGCGACCTGGACAACGCCATTGTTATCTATGAACGTGAAATGCCGCAGGATGCCTACGACAAGCTTGCCGATGTAATGGGCGTGCCTCACATGGACGCCAAGCAGTTGGGTTACATCAACCACAAACCGCTGGTATGGCCCAACGAATGCGCCCGCCACAAACTGCTGGACGTTATCGGTGACCTGGCTCTGATTGGCAAGCCCATCAAGGGACGTATCATTGCCACACGTCCGGGGCATACCATCAACAACAAGTTTGCCCGCCAGATGCGTAAGGAAATCCGTCTGCACGAGATACAGGCCCCTACTTACGACTGCAACCGCGAACCCATTATGGATGTAAACCGTATCCGTGAACTGTTGCCGCACCGCTATCCGTTCCAACTGGTAGATAAAGTAATTGAGATAGGTGCCAACTACATCGTAGGTGTCAAGAACGTAACAGCCAACGAACCTTTCTTTCAGGGACACTTCCCGCAAGAACCCGTCATGCCGGGCGTATTGCAGGTAGAGGCCATGGCACAGACAGGCGGTTTACTTGTTCTGAACTCCGTAGACGAACCCGAACGCTATTCCACCTACTTTATGAAGATAGACGGCGTCAAGTTCCGCCAGAAAGTTGTGCCGGGAGATACTTTGATTTTCCGTGTCGAACTGCTGGCTCCTATCCGCCGGGGTATCTCTACTATGAAAGGCTATGTATTTGTAGGCGAAAAGGTAGTGTGTGAGGCTGAATTTATGGCTCAAATAGTAAAAAACAAGTAAATTAATTATGATAAGTCCCTTAGCGTATATTCATCCCGAAGCGAAAATCGGGGAAAACGTAGAGATTGCTCCTTTTGTTTTCATCGACAAGAATGTGGTAATCGGCGATAACAACAAGATTATGGCGAATGCCAACATTCTGTACGGTTCACGCATCGGCAACGGGAATACAATCTTTCCCGGAGCTGTAATCGGTGCTATCCCGCAAGACCTGAAATTCCGGGGAGAAGAGACTACCGCCGAGATAGGCAATAATAATACTATCCGCGAGAACGTGACAATCAACCGGGGTACGGCTGCCAAAGGAAAGACAATCGTTGGCAGCAACAACCTGCTGATGGAAGGTGTACATGTTGCACACGATGCCTTTATCGGCAACGGTTGCATCATCGGCAATTCCACAAAAATGGCAGGCGAGATTGTCATAGACGACAATTCCATCATCAGTGCCAACGTACTGATGCACCAGTTCTGCCACGTAGGCGGATTCGGCATGATACAGGGCGGATGCCGCTTCAGCAAAGACATACCGCCGTACATCATAGCCGGACGGGAACCCATCTGCTATGCAGGCATCAACATCGTGGGACTGCGCCGTCGCGGTTTCTCCAACGAAACCATCGAGGCCATTCACAATGCCTACCGCATCATCTATCAAAGCGGACTA
Organism: Bacteroides sp. NSJ-48; assembly: GCF_014287405.1. NCBI lineage: Bacteria > Pseudomonadati > Bacteroidota > Bacteroidia > Bacteroidales > Bacteroidaceae > Bacteroides > Bacteroides sp. NSJ-48. Next base: position 28,661 of record NZ_JACOOD010000005.1, read on the forward strand.
AACAATACGGAAGCTTTGAAAAAGATTGAGAATGAAATGGAAATGACCCCAGAAATCAGCTATATTGTAAACTTTATACGCGAATCGGCTCGCGGCATTATTCCTGCAAGCAAATAAAAAGTTAATAATATGATATATAGATTTACCCTCATCTCCGACGAAGCGGACGACTTCATCAGAGAAATACAGATTGACCCGGAAGCCACGTTCTATGACTTTCACGAAGCTATCGTGAAATCAGTAGGTTATACCGACGACCAGATGACCTCTTTCTTCATCTGCGATGATGATTGGGAAAAGGAAAAAGAAGTTACCCTCGAAGAAATGGACGACAATCCGGAAATAGACAGTTGGGTGATGAAAGACACCCAGGTCAGCGAATTGGTAGAGGACGAAAAGCAGAAACTCCTGTACGTGTTCGACTACATGACAGAACGTTGTTTCTTCATCGAACTCTCCGAAATCATCACCGGCAAGAATATGACCGGAGCAAAATGCACCAAGAAAGCCGGAGAGGCTCCCAAGCAGACCGTTGACTTTGAAGAAATGGCTGCTGCCAGCGGCTCGCTCGACTTGGACGAAAGTTTCTACGGCGACCAGGACTTCGACATGGAAGACTTCGATAAAGAAGGATTCGGCGGTTTGGACGATGGAGCCGCAGGTATTGCTTACGAAGACGACAAATTCTGATAAACCGGTTCGGGCGAATAGCACCTGCTCCAATGACAACGAGACTTCCCTTGAGGATACATTCGCTTCAAAGGATGCAATTGTTTTTCGCCCGAATTATTTTGTTGCAATCTCATGAAAACATTGATAGTACTTATAGGCCCCACGGGAGTAGGAAAGACAGAACTCAGTCTCCGACTGGCGGAACACTTCGGAACATGTATCATTTCCGCCGATTCACGACAGCTTTATGCCGATTTGAAAATCGGTACGGCCGCCCCTACCCCAGAACAACTGCAACGGGTACGGCATTACTTTGTAGGCACACTGCAACTGACCGACTATTACAGTGCCGCCCAATATGAAGCCGAAGTACTGCAACTTCTTGAGCAACTCTATACCCGGCACGAGGTCGTACTCCTGACCGGCGGTTCCATGATGTACGTAGATGCCGTATGCAAAGGCATTGACGACATTCCTACCGTAGATGCCGAAACCCGCCGGCTTATGCTGCACAAATACGAAACGGAAGGTTTGGAGCACCTCTGTGCCGAACTGAAACTGCTGGACCCGGAATACTACAAAATCGTAGACCTGAAGAACCACAAACGGGTAATCCACGCACTGGAAATCTGTTATATGACAGGCAAGACCTACACCTCTTTCCGCACACAGCAAAAGAAAGAGCGGCCTTTCCGCATCATCAAAATAGGACTCACCCGTGACCGTGAAGAATTATATGCCCGTATCAACCAACGCGTAGAACAGATGATAACGGACGGACTGGTAGAGGAAGCCCGCAGTGTCTACCCTCACCGTGCACTCAATTCACTGAACACCGTAGGCTACAAGGAAATCTTCAACTATCTGGACGGTGAATGGACACTGCCTTTTGCCATTGAGAAAATCCAGCAGAATTCACGCATCTACTCCCGTAAGCAGATGACGTGGTTCAAGCGGGATGAAGAGATACGCTGGTTCCATCCGGAACAAGAAACGGAGATACTTGCATATCTCCGTTCCCAACTATCATAAGTCTGCCCGCAACCGGCACAGCCCTAAAACCTTTCCCGTACTTTACAATCCGGCTATCGTCAAGGCAAAGCCGTTATTGTCTTTTTCAGCCTTATGTCCTGGCTGGATGCGCCTATCATAACCTCAAACTCGCCCGGCTCCACTGTCCAGTTCATATTGCGGTCCAGAATCTGCAAGTCTTCCGGCTTCAAGGAGAAAGTGACCTGCCTGGTTTCACCCGGTTGCAAGGATACCCTCTCAAAACCGCGCAACTGCGAATCGTAGGTAATGACACTGCTCACCTTATCGCGTACATACAACTGCACCACCTCGTCACCCGCACGTTTTCCTGTATTCGTAACGTTGACTTTAATCGTATATTCGCCCTGCGTATGCTGTTGCAACGGAGAGACTTCCAAATCGGAGTAAGCAAAAGTCGTATAGCTCAGACCGAAACCGAACGGATACAGTTCGCCAATGACGCGTGTTGCGCCCGAACCGTTTGGACCGGAATGCGGTTGAGCGCCATGCGAACCGGGTTTGAAAGGGAAGTTCAGCTCTATCTGTCCTACGCTCTTAGGGAAAGTCACCGTCAGCTTGCCGCCCGGATTATGCTCGCCAAACAGAGTCTCCGCAATCACCGTTCCCCCCTGACAACCGGGAAACCACGACTCCAAGATGGCTGGGATATAAGCATTTGCCCAGTTGACGGTGAGCGGCTGCCCGTTTATCAGCACCAGTATCACCGGCTTTCCCGTTGCATGCAATGCCTCAAGTAATTGCTGCTGGCGTCCCGGCAAGTCGAGCGAAGTACGCGAACGGCTCTCTCCCGTGCGATACTCATCCTCGCCAAGCACGGCAATAATGACATCACTTTCATCGGCTTTTGCTACGGCTTCGGTAATGCCGTGCTTTTCCTGTTCGCTCATGGGCGCAGGCAATATCTCTGTGGCAGGCCAACCTGCATCCACAATATCACAGCCTTTGGCATAATCCACGTCGGCAATGCCTTTCAGATAATTACGCAAACCGGCAAGCACGGTAACCGTCTCCAATCCGTTAGGGCCGTAACGGCTGGTCATAAAGTTATCCTCATCAGCCAACGGACCGGTCACCAGCACCTTCTTTATCTGCCGTTTATCCAGCGGAAGGATATTATTCTCGTTCTTCAGAAGCACAAGTGCCTGTTGCTGCATCTGCTTCACAAAATCCATATTCCGGTCTGCCCCGCCTACTCTGTCGGCGGCTTTCGTATCGGCTACATAAGGTTGGTCGAACAGTCCCAAACGGAATTTCACCCGCAGCACTTCCGACACACGCTTGTCTATCACAGCCATTGAAATCTTCTTCTCTTCCAGCAACCGGCGGACGGGCAGAATAAAATCGGAAGGCGGAGTAAAGTGGGTACGCACATTCAAGCCGGCTTCCAAAACCTGGCGCACAGCCTCATCATAGGTATCCGCCACATGATGCTTGGACTCCACAAACTCCACAGCCTCGCTGTCGCTCACCACATAGCCGTCGAAGCCATACTCCTCGCGCAGCAATTCCGTCAGGAAATAGTAGCTGGCGGACACGGGTACACCGTCCCAATCGTTATAACTGCTCATCACTCCCATGGGATGCGAGTTCTGAATGACCTTCTTAAAAGGATAAAGAAACAGTTCGTGCAACTCGCGCGGAGCCACATGCGGGTCGGTACGGCAATTCCCGTCACGCCCGCCTTTGGGCACGCTGTAAACTGCATAGTGCTTCAAGGTGGCGGCTACTCCCTGCGACTGGATGCCGTTCACCATTTCCGTTCCCAAAGCCGCTATCAGATAGGGCTCTTCTCCATAACACTCCAATGTACGTCCCCAACGCGGGTCGCGTACGATATCCAGTATGGGAGCATACACATTGGTGTATCCCAACGCTTTCGCCTCTTGTCCGGCTATGACACCGGCACGGCGGACAAGCTCTTTGTTCCAGGTGCTTCCGATGGCAATAGGAGCAGGCAACGGAGTGGCTTTGGTGTGGTTCAGTCCGTGAATCCCCTCATTCGTGAAATCAACGGGAATCCCCAAACGGGTTTCTTCCACAAACCAGCGCTGCACGGTATTGACGGCCTCGGCATGATTGCTGAAAGGGTACAATAAACCGGGAACCTGCGCAGACTTCTTTCCCACGCCGTTCAGCATCTCATCGATATTGGCAATGCCGTCTTTCCATATTTCGTTTTTCCAGCCGGCAACGGGCAGGGAATCCTTTAACACACGTCCGTAGCCGTAAAGGGTTGCCAGTTGGCAGGTTTTCTCTTCCACTGACATTTGGGAGAGCAGGTCGGCTACCCGCTTTTCAACCGGTTGGGAAGGGTCTTCATAAATGTCCTTCACCCCGTTCTTGTTGAAATCGATCCAACCGTTCCGATACATTTTCTTGTTTTGCGCCTGCACATTTCCGGCAAGCCCCAGACAAAGAGCGGAAATGCAGATAATCAGTTTGTGTTTCATGTATAAAATCAATAATAAGTAATTAAAGTTCAAATAATTCCGCATATTCGGCTTCAATGAACGCATCCAGCTCATTATAGAGCGACTGCATCGCCTTTACATCCGCTTTCCCTTTCCTGCGCCACTCTTTCAATACCGGTGCGGTGCGCCGGAACACCTCATCCTCTACCGGAGCCAGCAACTGCATATAGCCGTTCTTATCGGCATTATAAAGCCTTTCCCAGTTCATATAGCGGTTGCTGCCCATACCTTGTCCATAAGAGAAAACATCCTCTGCCAGTATTACCGACCAATTGCCCAAAGGAGAAACCTTCCTTGCCTCGTCGCGAACCAGCAACCTCGGCAAAGCCTTGTCCGCCCCTTTCACCCAGACGGGCATTGCCACTCCGGTAGGCGGATACCCCAGAATTGTCCACATCGTAGTGAGTTCGGGCCGCTCCCCTTCTTTCACGCCCTGCACCACCACCGAACTTGCCGTACTGCTGCGTGCGATGAAGTCCTGGTCTACAAACCACCCCGTTGTCTTAGGACGATTGAAATCCCCGCTCTTCAAATCAATCCCCAAAAGCGGATTGGCAAAAGAGCGGGAAAGCTCCCTGAATATCCATTGCGGCGTAATCTGTCCCGTAGCAGAGGCCGGCATCAGCAGTTTATCTTCCTGCATAAAGCGGACATAACCCGCTCCCTCATTCACCTTGCCGGAAAAAGAGAAGTTGGTGCGTGCAATGTATCCGCAAGGCGCATCCTTAGGATTGTTGGCATCGTACATCACATACTCGTAATAATCCACTTCGAACATGGCAGCGCCGCCTTTGGCATCAATCACGCCGAAGTTGGCCTCTATCAGGCTGGGCTTGGACAGCGTATCGAGAAATTGGCGGAAATCCTTTACCGTAGCACACACTTCCAACGCACGCCGCATTACCCGTCCGTTAGCCGCTCCACGTTCCTCACCGGGTTTCACCTCGACCAGATTATAGGATTGCGTATTCATAATGGAGAAGCCCGCGGCGTTCGTACCTATCCACACATCCGTCGGATTGTCTTCCACACTGTTCACAACGGCTACAAAAGGATAGCGACCGCCGGAGAAGTATCTCACGCTGTTTTGTGGAAAGTCCGTATCGCGGTTCTTCCACAACAAAGGACGTCCGTCGGGGGTAACCTTGCCGGAAATTACGGCAGAAGTACAGGCGGAAAGCGGTTCGGCGCTTCCCAAAGATACAATGGCGGCAATCAAGGCCAATAAAGTCCGTTTCATAGCAAAGATGTTTTACCGTTAATCTCGACAAAGATAAAAAATCAATCCGGATTAGTATATCATACCGGTCAAAATACCTACAAATAGCGATTGCAGTTCTCGAAGAAAAGCCGTTACTTTGCGCCCGAAACATAGAGTGGAAAGGAATAACCTACAATGAATGAACAACATAAATATCGGGCTACGGACAAGATGAGCGACCTCATCTGCGACAATTACTCCTTATTAATGGTGATGAGCCGTTTCGGGCTGTCGCTCGGCTTCGGAGACAAAAGCGTAAAGGATGTCTGCGAAGCCCAGCATGTAGACTACCGCACCTTCCTCGCCGTAGCCAATTTCATCAGCGAGGAGCAATACTCGTACAGTGCGGACAATGATTCCTTCTCGATTCCGGCACTGATGGATTATCTGAAACGCGCACACGCCTACTTCCTCGACTTCAACCTGCCTGCCATGCGCCGCAAGCTGATAGAAGCCATAGACTGCTCCAGAGACAATGACGTGGCTTATCTCATCCTTAAGTTCTTTGACGAATACGCCAAGGAAGTGCGCCGCCACATGGAGTACGAAAACAAAGCCGTCTTCACTTACGTGGAGCAATTGCTGCAAGGCAGACCGTCCGATGTGTACAACATCGCCACTTTCGCCAGCAAGCACAACCAGATAGACACCAAGCTGAAGGAACTGAAAAACATCATCATCAAGTACTATCCGGAAAAAGAGAACAACAATCTTCTGAACGCCGTCCTTTTCGACATCTTCAATTGCGAACAGGACCTTGCATCGCATTGCCAGGTAGAAGACTATATGTTTGTTCCCGCCGTAGCGCAAATAGAAAAAAGGCTGAAAGATGAACAATAATATTTCTCTGAAAATAGTTGTTGCAGAAACTTCGGTCATTGTACGAAGTGGTCTTGCGGCAGTGCTCAAACGCATTCCCAATCTGAATGCGCACCCCATCGAGGTGTCGTCACCGGAAGCATTGCAGAACTTTATACATCTGCACACTCCCGACATTGTAATCGTAAACCCTACTTTCGGCGGTTGGTTCGACCTGCCCTCTTTCAAGACAAACCATAACGGAAACAGTATCAAATACATCGCATTGGTATGTTCCGTCATAGACAATAATGCGCTGAAAGAGTATGACGAAAGCATCGCCATCTGTGACGATATCGAAATGATTACCACAAAAATCAACCGTCTTCTCCATACCGAAGAAGAAGATGAGAAGGACAGCGAACAGGAAACGCTCAGCCAACGTGAAAAGGAAATCATTACCTGCGTCGTAAAAGGCATGACCAACAAGGCGATTGCCGACAAACTGTATCTGTCTATCCATACCGTCATCACCCACCGCCGCAACATTGCACGCAAGCTGCAGATACATTCTCCCGCAGGCCTCACCATCTATGCCATTGTGAACAAGCTGGTGGAACTGAGCGATATTAAAGATACTTTATAATCCTTTCTTCCACACAGCCTGCCGGAAGAAAGAATGCAAAACCCGTTTCCCCATAGGAGAAAAACATATTGACCTGCCGCTGGAACTTCATCAGTCCGACAGGTATCTCCGCCACATCCGCCACAAAACAAATCCCCGCTTCACGATGTCGCATCGGAAAACGGGGATCCTTTTATCTTCATAAAAGTGGTTACGTAATTATGACTAACTAATTCATTCTTTAAATCTGATGTTGCAAAGATACGGCATTGCACCCGATGCCGCAATCACTTGATATAGGTATATTAAAGAACAACAGTCATTATAAATAGGTAACGCCGCCATTCAACCATGTATTTCTGCCAGCCCTATCCCTTTGCCACCTCTTCCTTAACCGCTGCGGACAGTTGTTCCAGCGCTTTTTGCAGTACCGAACGAGGACAGCCTACATTCAACCGCATAAAGCCTTCTCCCGGTTTGCCGAACATCGTCCCGTCATTCAGGGCCAGATGAGCTTTTTCTGCAAACAGTCTTGCCAACTTCTCTTGCGGCAGGCCCAATGCCCTACAATCCAGAAAAACGAGATAAGAGGCCTGCGGGCGTATCATACCGATGCCCGGAACATGCTCTTTCAGATAATTCTCCGTAAAGTCGATATTGGCCTGTACATATCCGAGTACCTGTTCCAGCCACTCTTCACCGTGCGTATAGGCAGCCGCAGCGCCGATGTAAGCAAATAAATGCCCTTCGCAGAACTCGCCCGCCTCCATAAACTCCCGGAAACGCCGACGAATATCCTCATTCACCGCTATGGCATACGAACTGCCCAATCCCGGCATATTGAAAGCCTTGCTGGGAGCCATAAAAGTAAGAGAATTCTGTGCGGCAGCCTCGGACACCGTGGCGAAAGGATGATGCTTATAAGGAGGTAAGGTAAGATCTGCGTGTATCTCGTCGGAAACGACCATAGTCCCGCTCTCTTTACAAATATCCGCTATCCGACGCAGCTCTTCGACCGTCCATACACGTCCGCCCGGATTATGGGGATTACAAAGGATAAGCAACCTGCATCCCCGGATATCCTTAGAGAAACGCTCAAAATCAATATGATAATGCCCGTCGTACAAATCGAGCGGAGAATAGACCACTTCGCGTCCCAAACGTTCGGTTACCAGGAAAAAAGGATGGTACACCGGCGTCATTACCATGACCTTGTCGCCCGGTTTGGTAAAGCATTGCAGCGCAAATGCCTGCCCGCGTACAATTCCGGGAACAAACGTCAGCATATCACGCGTAACATCCCACTGGTGGCGCTTGTGCAACCAACTGCAAATAGAGGTATACCACTCCTCACAGGCAAAAGTATATCCCAAAACCTCGTGGTCGAGACGACGGCGCAACGCATCCATCACAAAAGGCGGCGTACGGAAATCCATATCGGCCACCCACATGGGAAGCAAATCTTTACGTCCCCACACATTCTCCACGCCGTCCCATTTTACGGAGTCCGTACCGCGGCGTTCAATCACTTCATCAAAATTATACTTCATAAGGTTCAAGCTATTTTAATTGAGTTTCCGAGTTTAACGACAGTCTATAAAATTATTCGCAAAAGTACGAAATATCTTTGCTTTTGAGTAAATTTGCCAACCAATTTAAAAGAGACATATATGATTAAAGCCCTGTTTTTTGACATCGACGGTACGCTGGTGAGTTTCAAGACCCACCAGATTCCCGTTTCCACCATCGAAGCGCTGGAAGCCGCCAAAGCCAAAGGCATACAGATATTCATTTCTACCGGACGTCCGCGTGTCATCATCAATAACCTCGCCGCCCTGCAGGAACGGAAACTGATAGACGGCTACATCACCATGAACGGTGCCTATTGCTTTGTGGACGATACCGTTATCTACAAAAGTCCCATACCGGCAGCCGAAGTCGATGCACTGACAAGCTTCTGTCACGAGCGCAATCTCCCCTGCATACTGGTGGGCGAACACGATATTTGCGTCAATCAGCCGGGCGAACTCGTAACAGAGATATTCAACAGACAACTCAAAACAGACCCCATCCCACCCAAACCCTATACAGACAACCATTCGGACAAGGAGTACTACCAACTGACACCCTTTATCGATATTGAAGAAGAACAACTCCTGCTGCCTTCCATTCCCAACTGCGAAATGGGACGCTGGCATCCGGCATTTGTAGATGTCACCGCCAAAGGAAATACCAAACAACGCGGCATCGACGAGATAATCCGGCATTTCGGCATCCGTCTGGAAGAAACGATGGCTTTCGGCGACGGTGGAAACGATATCAGCATGTTGCGTCATGCAGGCATCGGAGTGGCTATGGGCAATGCCAAAGACGATGTTAAAGCCGCAGCCGGTTACGTCACTACGAGCGTTGACGACAACGGCATAGCCAATGCACTAAAACAATACGGAATAATCGAAAGTTGAGGGTTGAAAGCCAGCTATGCATATGTCCTTCGTACCCGACACTCAGAACAAGGAGTTTCAAGATGCCTTGAACCTCATACAGTACACCCGCCAGTCTGTTTTCCTGACGGGGAAGGCGGGTACGGGAAAGTCTACCTTTCTCCGGTATATCTGCGAACATACCAAGAAGAAACACGTTGTGCTGGCTCCTACGGGAATTGCCGCCATCAATGCGGGGGGAAGCACGCTGCACAGTTTCTTCAAACTGCCGTTTTATCCTCTGCTGCCCGATGACCCCAATTTCAGCTTGCAACGGGGACGCATCCACGAATTCTTTAAATACACCAAACCTCACCGCAAGCTCCTTGAAGAACTGGAGCTGGTTATCATCGACGAGATTTCCATGGTACGGGCAGATATCATCGATGCCGTCGACCGTATTTTGCGGGTTTACTCACGCAACCTCAGGGAGCCTTTCGGCGGAAAACAGATCCTGCTGGTGGGCGATGTATTCCAGTTGGAGCCCGTAGTGAAAGGGGACGAACGGGAAATACTGAACCGTTTCTATCCTACCCCTTATTTCTTCTCTGCAAGAGTATTCGGACAGATAGACCTCGTGTCCATTGAACTGCAAACCGTCTACCGTCAGACCGACAAGGTATTTGTCAACGTACTGGACCATATACGGAGCAATACAGTGGGCGCTGCCGACCTGCAACTCCTCAATACCCGCTACGGTACACAGATAGAACAGTCCGAAGCCGATATGTACATCACCCTCGCCACCCGCCGCGATAATGTGGATTATATCAATGACAAAAAACTTGCCGAGCTTCCGGGAGAACCCGTTACGTTTCATGGTGAAATCATGGGCGACTTTCCCGAAAGCAGCCTTCCCACCTCTCAGGAGCTGATACTCAAACCGGGCGCTCAAATCATTTTCATTAAAAACGATTTCGACCGCCGGTGGGTAAACGGTACAATCGGCATTGTCAGCGGCTTCGACCCTATTGAAGAAACACTCTACATCATTACCGACGACGGCAAGGAATGTGATGTGAAACGGGAGTCCTGGCGGAATATCCGCTACAAATACAACGAAGAAAAAAAACAGATTGAGGAAGAGGAATTAGGAACTTTCACCCAATATCCTGTACGACTGGCATGGGCCATCACTGTCCATAAAAGCCAGGGACTGACTTTCAGCCGGGTAGTCATCGACTTCACCGGTGGCGTATTTGCCGGTGGACAAGCATACGTGGCACTCAGCCGGTGCACATCGCTGGAAGGGATACAGCTGAAAAAGCCCGTCAGCCGCGCCGATGTATTCGTACGTCCCGAAATCGTAGGATTCGCCCAACGCTTCAACAACCGCCAGGCCATTGACCGTGCCTTGAAGCAGGCACAGGCAGATGTGCAATATGTAGCGGCAGCCAAAGCCTTCGACCAGGGAGACTTCGAGACCTTCCTCAATGAGTTCTTCAAGGCCATCCATTCCCGTTATGACATCGAGAAACCCGTAGTGCAACGTCTTATCCGCAAGAAGCTGAATATCATCAACCGGCTGAAAGCAGAGAACGCCTGCCTGAAACAAGACATGGAAAAACAGCGGAAACGCCTGCAAGACTACGCCCGCGAATATTATGCCATGGGGAACGAGTGCATCACCCAAGCCCGCGACGCCCGTGCCGCCCTTGCCAATTATGACAAAGCCCTTGAACTTTATCCCGAATACACGGATGCCTGGGTGCGAAAAGGCGTCACCCTCTTCAACGAAAACCAATATCAGGAAGCCGAAGAATGCCTGAACCGTGCCGTACGCTTGCGCCCCGCCGAATTCAAAACCGTGTACAACCGTGGAAAGTTGCGGCTTAAACTCGGAAACATTGAAGGGGCCATAGCCGACCTGGACAAAGCCACTACCCTAAAGCCCGAACATGCCGGGGCTCACGAACTCTTCGGGGACGCTTTGATGCAAGCCGGAAAAGAGGTTGAAGCAGCCTTGCAATGGCGATTGGCGGAAGAACTCCGCAAAAAGCGCTCCTCAAAATAAAATCCATCCCTATACATTTGATTTCAAGAAACTTATTATTACTTTTGTGATATACTTTTAAACCAAGTCCGACAATATCATGCTTCTGAAACTTTATGAAAAGAACAACAATCCGGCAGATTTGCAACAAGTAATCGACATCCTGAACGACGGGGGCATCATCATCTACCCCACCGACACCATGTATGCCATCGGCTGCCACGGACTGAAGGAACGTGCGATAGAACGTATCTGCCAGCTCAAAAACACCGACCCCAAGAAGAACAACCTTTCCATCATCTGCTACGACCTGAGCAGCATCAGCGAATATGCCAAGTTCGACAACAACACGTTTAAATTAATGAAGCGCAACCTTCCGGGCGCTTTCACCTTTATCTTAAACGGCACAGTCCGTCTGCCGAAGATATTCCGCAACCGGAAAGAAGTAGGAATCCGTATGCCCGACCATCCGATAATACAGGAACTGGCACGCCTGCTGGATGCCCCTATCATGACCGCCACACTCCCCCATGACGAAAACGAAGACATCGAATACTGCACCGACCCCGAACTGATTGATGAGAAATTCGGCAATATCGTCGACCTGGTTATCGACGGTGGAATAGGTGGCATAGAGGGTTCCACAGTAGTGGACTGCACCGGTGGCGAGGCAGAAATCGTACGCCAGGGAAAAGGCTGGCTGGATGAAGGATAAAATTCAATCTCCGCACATTCCTCAAAAACATTTCCGGCTCTTATAATGTTTCTTTTTCAAAGAAACAACATATTCTATGAGTACAAAAGAGCAATACTGGAAATATTCATTGATTACCATCATTATCGGGTTGGGGATTATCCTCGCCAGGCAAATCACTCCCTTCTTAGGCGGTCTGTTGGGTGCATTGACCATCTATATACTGGTCAGGCGCCAGATGATTTATCTGTCCGAAAAGCGAAAGATAAAACGGAGCATAGCTGCCACCGTCATTACGGCAGAAGCCATTTTATGCTTTCTCGTTCCTTTAGCATTGGTAGTATGGCTGGCGGTAGTAAACCTGCAGAACATCAACCTTGATCCGCAGGCAGTCATTGCACCTTTTGAAGAAGCCGCCTCCATTATCAAGGCCAGAACCGGATACAATGTACTAAGCGGAAACAGCCTTTCATTCTTCATTTCATCCCTTCCACGCATCGGACAGACATTAATGGGAGGCATCAGCAGCTTCATCGTCAACATGTTTGTACTGGTATTTGTCCTCTACTTCATGCTGATAGGCGGAAAGAAAATGGAGCAATATGTCAACGAACTTCTTCCTTTCAATGAAACCAACACACAGGAGATAGTACACGAAATCAATATGATTGTCCGTTCCAATGCCATCGGCATACCTTTGCTTGCCGTAATACAAGGCGGAGTAGCCATGCTCGGCTATTGGATATTCGATGCTCCCAATATTCTGTTTTCAGGCTTTCTTACAGGTTTTGCCAGTATCATACCTATGGCAGGTACGGCATTGGTATGGATTCCCATAGCCATATACATGGCACTTATCGGCAACTGGTTCCAAGCAATCGGACTGGTCATATTCGGTTCCCTTGTCATCTCGCAACTCGATAATCTGATACGTTTCGTCATTCAAAAGAAAATGGCCGATATTCATCCGCTCATCACTGTCTTCGGAGTTGTTATCGGCCTCTCCCTTTTTGGATTTATGGGGGTCATATTCGGCCCGTTACTACTTTCCCTGTTCTTTCTCTTTGTCAATATGTTCAAAAAAGGGTATCTGGACGGAGCAAAATAAATCGGTCCTAAGGTATAAACGGAACAAAGCACCGGACTCCCCCGAAAGCCTCATAACCGACTTTGGGATGGCAGTCCGATGCCTTGCATATCAGAAGAGTCCGGCTGAATGCAACGTACCTCTACGGAAAACGTTTACTTCCTGCCGGTTTCCTCATTGTATTCCGATGTTATGACGTACCGGAGTCAGGATAAACGTAAATTCATAATCAGTATAAGGCACCTGATACTCAGGACGGGCTATGCGTCCCCAACTATCCTCGCATCCCAAACCGGCTTGAACCTTATCAATGCAGAAGTTTGTCAAATCCGCCTCTTCCACCTCCTGAGAGTGTCCCTGGCGCTTGCTCCAGCCTTCATCCAAAGATTCAATCGTATAGTGTAAAGCCGATGCGGAGAACGGAGCGGCAGCAACTGCCTCTATACCGTTACCGGCTGCATCCAGCATCTTCCACCAGCGGATATCCGTCTTTGTGCCATTTTCCTGCGGACGGATATACGGATAGAACTGCTCCGATACGCTCTGGCGATAGATACCGAGGTCGGTACAATGGTTACGGTCTGCATAGTTCTCCACCGGACCGCGGCCGTAGTATTCTACAGTTTCAAAGCTGCGGGGCATAGGCATCTGCATGCCGAAACGGAAGAGGTTGGCTACTTTGGCATTCTTATCGGCAACCATCTTTTGAGTGATTTTAACAGCGCCACTGTTGTTGATAACATATGTCAGACTTAACTCCGCCGATGCTTCCGGCAGTTTATAAGCCGCTTCCACAATCACTTGTCCGTTCTCGGTGTGCTGACTGAAAGAAGTCAGTTTTATCTCCGGATTCTTCCAGACAGCATATTTACGTTGCAGGTTAGCGCCGAAATCATTGTCGGTAGGAGCACGCCAGAAGTTGGGCGTAAGCGCCTCACCTTCCTTAATCATATCCAGACCGTTCACTTCGTATTTGGTCAGGTAACCGGTATGCTTGTTGAACTCCATGCGGAAAGCCTCACCGGAGACAATAAGATAGTTGCAGTCATTCTCCTGTATCACGGGAGCAGCCACTTCCACGTTGCTCAATTCCGTGTTCTTCAAATCCATTGCAGGAGCCTGATAGGCATTCAGCGTCAATTGGTCTTTAGCGACAATATGCCCTGCCGGAAGCAGACCTTCACGTTCCTTCAATTTATAAGACACGTTAAGCAACCACTCGGCACACTGGCAGACAGTTCCCAAATCCAGTTTGACTTTAGCAGTCTGCTGCGGAGCTACATTCAAGTCATCCACACGACCGCTGCGCATCACCTTGCCGTCTTTCAGCATTTCCCACTCTAGATAACAGCCCGAAAGGTCACGGAAGAAGTTTTCGTTGAATACATTAATTTCTCCACGCTGCAAATCGGCCGGAGTTGTCCAGATATTCTGATAGATACGTCCTACCTCGTACATATGAGGATTGGGTACGCGGTCGGGACTGACAAGACCGTTGTTACAGAAATTGACATCGCTGGCATCAAAGCGGTTGAAGTCACCGCCATAGGCATAAATCATCTTACCGTTCTTACCGGTCCAACGTACGGACTGGTCTACAAAATCCCAAATGAAACCACCCTGATATTTGGGATATTTGCGAATCATATCCCAATATTCTTTGAAACCGCCTTCCGAATTACCCATGGCATGCGCATACTCACACTGAATGAGAGGTCTGTTCATAGAATCATCCTCACAATATTTCAGACAATCGTTATATCCATAATACATCGGACAGAATATATCGGTCTTTCCTGTCTTTCCGGCCTGTTCGTATTGCACGGCACGGCTCGGGTCTTCCGCCTTCACCTAGTCATAAGCCGCTTCAAAGTTAGGCCCATAACCGGCTTCATTGCCCAATGACCAGAAAATGATGCTCGGATGATTGAAACTGCGCTGTATATTACGCTGATTACGCTCCATATGAGCTTTCTTGTAATCGGCGCGTTTGGCAAGAGTGGATTCTCCATATCCCATTCCGTGAGACTCGATATTGGCTTCCGCTACCACATAAATACCATATTGGTCGCACAAGTCATACCACAGATTATTATCGGGATAGTGGCAGGTACGCACCGCATTCAGATTGAACTGCTTCATAATCTGAATATCCTGAATCATACGCTCACGGGAAACGACATAACCGTAATCAGGATCCATTTCGTGACGGTTGGCTCCCTTGAACAGGACAGGCTGGCCGTTTACCAATACCTGCGCATTCTTCAGTTCAACCTTACGGAAACCCACTTTTATGGGAATAACCTCGCCACTGCCTTGCAAAGCAGCACGTAATGTATAAAGATACGGAGTTTCCGCTGTCCATTTGTGCGGATTGTCAAGGTTCATTACAGCAACCCCGTTACCGCGTACAGTTGCCGTTGCCACCTGCTTGCCTTCGGCATCCAATAGCTCCAAGGCGGTATTACCGTTACCTTTCAGACTGACTTCCACACGCAAAGAGCCGTTTTTGTAGTCAGCATCCAAATCCGGAGTGACACGGACATCCTCGATACGTTTCTTATCACGGGCATACAGATAGCAGTCGCGTCCCACTCCGCTATAACGGAAGAAATCCTGATCTTCAAGATATGTGCCGTCGCACCAGCGGAACACCTGAAAAGCTATCAGGTTCTTCTGTCCCGGTTTCAGGTAAGAGGTAAGGTCAAATTCTGCCTCCAGTTTGCTATCCTCGCTGTAACCTACATACTTGCCGTTCACCCACAGGTACATATTGGAAGTCACCGAACCGAAATGAGCTATAATGTCCTTACCTTTCCAGGTAGCAGGCACTACAATCTCCCGGCGGTATGAACCGACATGATTGTCCACAACAGGCACTTGCGGCGGATTATTCTTGAACTGATTGCGCCAGGCATAACCTACGTTCACGTAAATAGGGTCTCCAAAGCCATTCAGCTCCCAGACACCGGGAACAGGCATATCGCACCAGCCTTTATCATTGAATCCCGGCTTCCAGAAATCAACAGGGCGGGCGTCTGCATCCTTCACCCAAAAGAATTTCCAAGTACCGTTTAAGGTCATAAAACGGGAAGAGTGCTCTTTAACTCCCGTCTGTGCCACGCCTTCCGATTCGTATGCAAAATAATTGGTGTGCATCGGGGCACGGTTCACTGCATTCACTTCCGGATTCTGCCATTCGGTAAAAGACTGCGCGTTTGCCATCACAGCCAGGGCAGTAAATAATCCGGTAACAATTCGTTTTTTCATGATATCTATTATTTATTCAGGTTTGTATGCTGCAAAGATAAAAACTACAAATCAAAACCCAACCGGGTTTTAAGTCAAAAAAAGTATACTTATCTTTATAAGTACATGCTCTATAATTTTCAATTTACCGGTATAGAGCATCATACACCCATCTTAAACATAGAAAAAAATGTGTGTCAAAACTAAAATTCGCTTATTATTTGTTTCTTTATTAGACACAGAATTACACGGAAGACACGGATTTCACGGAAAAAGAATAAAGAAAATCCGTGAAATCCGTGTCTTCCGTGCCTAAAAGAAATCATCAAGTGTATTTCTCCATTTGCATCATACCGGACAGCAAGTTTGTACATCAGCCTATAACCGGTTTCCCCTCCTGCAATCTCTTCAACCGTAACAACGCTTCTATATAATAATAATCCGCATAGATAATGGAAGCATCTACTTCCGACTTCGCCGGCCAATGTCCTGTAGAGTGAAGCAGAAATGCCGGGCTTGCCTCACCGCATTGATAATTTTCCGTACTCAGACTCTTCAGCATTTTCATCGCCGCATCCTTATACCGCTCCCCTTTGTCACCGGGCAAATAAGTGGAAAGTTCCAGCAATGCGGAAGCCACTACGCAGGCAGCCGAAGCATCACGGGGAGCATCGGGTATTGCGGGATCGTTGAAATCCCAATAGGGAACATAGTCTTTCGGAAGTTTTTCCAAATATACATCCGTTACTTTCTGCACAAAATCCAAGTAACGGCAATCTTTGGTTTCACGATAAACTACCGTATATCCATAGATAGCCCATGCCTGACCGCGTGCCCACATGCTACTGTCGGCATATCCCTGATGTGTAACCCCTTTGACGAAATCACCGGTCAGCGTATCGTAAACAGCTACATGATAAGAGGTATAATCAGGCCGGAAATGATACTTCATCGTCTTATCGGCATGCGAAATGGCAATGTCCGCCAGATAAGGGTTCCCCCCGTTCTTTGCCGCCCAAAACAGCATTTCCAGATTTATCATATTATCCATGATTGTGTTGTGCCCGCCAAACAATTCTACATTGCGGGGCCAAGACAGCATTGTACCCACCTGCGGTTTGAACAATGTAGCCAATGTATCCGCCGTATCCAGAATCACCTGTTTGTAAGCCGGATTTTGTGTCAGACGATAACCGTTGCCGTAACTGCAAAAGATAAGGAAGCCTAAATCATGGTCGAATGCGGGTGTTTTGGAAAGAAACTCCAAAGAGGCGGTGAACTTCTCCGCTTCCTCTTTTATCCGCTTGTCACCGCTATATTCGTAATCATACCACAGCACACCGGGCCAAAAGCCGGCACACCATTCCTCTTTTGTTGCCTTACGGCAGTTCCAATCGCTTTGACCATTCAGTATATTGCGGGGCATCATGGTATAGTCCACCGCACCATTTGCATCATGCAATCGATTTAAGGTACGCTCTACCTGGCGATTACAATAATCCAACGCCTCGTCAACGCGAAACTTATTTTCCGTAGTAGTACAGGCAGCTAACAGGCATATGCCCAAAGCTGCCAACAGAGCTTTTGTCTTCATATCCGATTTTATTCTATTATTTCTCAACATGGAACCAGTCGGCGTCCACCCAACCGCGTTCTTTACCGTAAGGAGCCGTACTGAACAATCCTACCTTAGCTCCTATCCATTTTCCCTGACGGGCTGTAAAAGGAGTTCCGGCAGACATATACTTCTTGCCGTCCAAACTGTAAGAAAAACGGCAGATACCGCCTTTCTCCACTTTTACCCGCAGATAGATTTCCCTTTCACAATTGGGATACAGACCGGCTTCATAAATCCGGCTTGCCGGAATTTCCGCCAGACGGACAGCCGTCTCCGGCGTATTCTGCTCGGCATCTTTACAAACGGCTTGTTTCAGTACAAACCGTTCGCCGACCTTTTCCACACCTATATAACTGTAATCCCAACCCAT
This sequence comes from Bacteroides sp. NSJ-48, assembly GCF_014287405.1. Taxonomy (NCBI): domain Bacteria; kingdom Pseudomonadati; phylum Bacteroidota; class Bacteroidia; order Bacteroidales; family Bacteroidaceae; genus Bacteroides; species Bacteroides sp. NSJ-48. The sequence goes on from NZ_JACOOD010000005.1 coordinate 47,035, forward strand.
TACAATCAGTCCCGATTGCTGTCCGTCCATTTTGGCAGATACTTTCAGTTTGGCGGTGGCCGTGAATTTTTCTGCCGGAAACTTCTGCAACAACAGATTAGGCACTTCCCAGAAGTTCACGAAATTCTCCGAAAGCACATGTCCGTAGATACGAACAAAACCCAAATCCGAAGTAAAGCCGAACGTATCCTGATAATTGGCATGCCATTCCCATTGCAACCCCAACTGGCGAGCATTGAATTCATCACTTTCCACAGGAGTCTCTATGGAATAAGTCCCGCCCACATCCGGTTTGCGATAGATAGTGACCGGTTCACCGCAACCGTCACCGTCTTTATCCACACCGATTACCGGCCAGTCATTCACCCAGGTCATCGGATTCAGATGAATCACACGTCCGTACATCGCCTTATCCTGAAAATGTACAAACCACGATTCACCCGTATTCGTATCGATCCATGCCCCCTGATGAGGCCCGTTAATATCCGTCTTACCCTGCGCCATTACAATTTTCGGGTCGTACGGGCCGTACACGCTGCGAGAGCGCAACACCAACTGCCAGCCCGTAGCCACACCACCCGCAGGGGCGAAAATATAATAATAGCCGTTGCGTTTATAGAACTTCGGTCCTTCTACCGTATGGTTCACTCCATCGTTTCCGTCATACACAAGTACCGGATTGCTGATAACCCGCGTGCCTTCCGCATTCATTTCGCATACCACCACAATACTGTTCATCTTTGAGCGGCTGCCGGCCCAGGCATGTACCAGATACACATGTCCGTCCTCATCCCACAGCGGTGCAGGGTCTATCATTCCTTTACCGGCTTTCACAAGTACGGGTTTCTCCCATTCACCGGCGGGGTCTTTTGTCTTTACCATGAAGATACCGAAATCCGGGTCGCCCCAATAGATGTAAAACTCCCCTTTATGGTAGCGTATGGACGGAGCCCATACCCCTTTACCGTGGCGGGCGGAATTATAAAATTCCTTCGGCTCCAGTTCCTTCAAGGCATAATTGACGATACGCCAATTCACCAAATCTTTGGAATGGAGAACAGGCAGCCCCGGCGCACAGCCGAAACTGGAAGCTGTCATATAGAAATCGTCACCGACCGCACAAACGTCAGGGTCGGAATAATCGGCGTGCAACACCGGATTCCTGTAAGTTCCGTTGCCCTGATCCGCCACCCACACTTCGGACACATATTGCGCTTCCGTCTGCAAACAAACGGTACACAACATACCAATAACCAGTGCTAATCTTTTCATCTTATAACTAATAAATATCCCGAAAACAAAACTTCAATTACCTTGTATTATCGTACCTTGATTCATTAAAAACATTCATCTGCTAATACGAACCGACCGTGCCGATTACTCAACGGCAACCGTATTTTTATAATACTTCTCCCCTATACTTCCTGTACTTCTTCGCTTCATCCTTACTTACAGGCACAAAACGAACGGCAGCTCCACCACTTGGTTTTAAATCGAACTTCATTGTCCTGGAAGCATCCACCAGCAGATATGAGCACTTCACCTGCGTACGGGTCTTTACTTCCTTTCCACCATCGGTATAGATATATGCAAGATAGGTTTTGTCCTTATCAAGAAAAGAGAGCTGTACATTCTCTTTCGAGCCGTCGTTATTCGTCATAGCCGCCAAGAACCACTCCTGTCCTTTCCGCCGTGCCATTGTAATGTTCTTGCCCGGCGTTCCGTCCAATACTTCCGTATCATCAAAGACCGTTTGCAGATTCTCAAACCACTCCACTTCCGGTTCGCCATGATAGAAAGAGGGCTTATCATACCAAAAGATTGTTTGCAGCGGACTGTAAAATACCAATGATGCCGCTAACTGATGCGCATGCGTTGTTTTCAGGCGCTTGTCGAAATAACAAATCGTATAATCCGCCGCACCGTTTATCATACGTGTAAAAGGCAACGTCACATTGTGCGTAGCATCCGGAAACTCCTCATTCCCGCAAATCCCTTCCTGAGTAAGCAGATTGGGATAAGTACGGCTGAAACCCGAAGGTCGGTACTCATCGTGGATATTCATCATCAGATGATTCTCGGCAGCCAGGCGAACCAGGTCGTGCAACCACGTAGCCCAACGATGGCTGGCATACTGCACAAAGCCGGACTTCACACCCACAATGCCCCATTCCCGAAGTATCGGGAAGAGTTCACGCGCCTGCTTCATCAAGGCATGCTGGTTGACGTACACCCAAATGCCAACTCCCTTTTCCTTTCCGTAAGCTACCACACGCGGCATGTCCAATTTGTCTACTACTTTGGTAGCGTCTCCGTCGTGCGAAGTACAAGGCAGATACCACAACCAGTCGAAAAGCATATACGGAATGTTATGTTCGGCACAGAAGTCGATTGTGGCAATAGCCCCTTCGGTGCTGATGGTTGTCTCACGCATGATAGTACCCGGTCTCACCCATTCAGCGGCATCGGCTATCTCGCAAGGCGGATTCAGATTTTGGATTATATCGTTATGTTCCAGCAACTCTCCCGGTTTCTCCGCAGTCATTATCACTTTCCACGGGGTGGCATAATAGGTCACCACATCTACCGGACTGTACATTACGGAAGTCAGCGTATTCTTTTTCTCCGCCGAAGCCTGATACTTGGTAAGACACCAGTCGTCCACATCGGCATCCAGCAATGCAGTCCACAGACCGCCGGGCAGTTCCAGCGTCAGGGCGCGCTCTACGGGACGTTTCAGTTCGTTGACATCCAAATGCTCAAAGAAAGCCTGCGCCCACTGTTCCGACCAGGCTTTCGTACCGGCAGGCAAGGTATATTCCGTCAAATCCCCCACTACCTTATGGAAGGTGGCACGAGGGTGTTCGGGGAAGAAATAGCGGAAAGCAATACCTTCATCGTAAGCACGCACCTCTATGTCAAGACGATAGAAAGAGCCGTCTTTCTTGGAAAGATGAAGTGTTGCCGCATTATAACGGTCGCGTACTTTGCTGCGTTCACCGTAAAGAGGTTTCCATGTATTATCCACTGTCGGTGCATAAGTCACTGAATCGACTTCCAGATTATCCATCCAGCAGGCAGGCTGTATAAGCTTGCGCTGCCCCAATGCCATTTCCCAGATGCGGTTATCCAGTTCCAGACCGGCACGCGATTCCTCTATAACGGGCTGTCCCTTGAAAGAGACACGATAGAACAAGCCGTTGACGGCAGGAGCTGTCTGCCTCTGATAGAATCCAACTTGCTGCACCCCATCCGGAGAGCTCAGTTTCAACTCCCGGGTATTATCCGCAAACAAAACGGCGGCGTATGCAAACGCACCTAACAGAAATCCTGTTTTCTTTATATTCATTGCCACAAACATATTTTTATATTTCACTTTAAAGGTATTTATTATGCACCCTCTCTTTCATTATGCAGAAATACGGATAAAAAGCTCAGGACGCTTAATCCATATCCGAAAAAGATTATTCCACGATAAAGAACGTACGCTCTACAGGTTCTGCGGTCTGTACTTTTCCGGCGATACCGTACTGCCAGGCTACCACCGTCACTTTCAGCGGATACCTGCTGCGAGGCGGTATTTTGGTAAATATCACCTTATTCCCCCTGATTTCCGCAGGACCTTCCTTTACATAATAGTACACGGGCAGCCCGCAATCGGATGTCGCATCGAGCGTAACGGATTCCGTTCCGGCTTTTACATCCCCGATACCGGGAAAAAGAATACATTGTCTCCGCCCCTCGGTAAGAGGGTAAGGAATATTAAAGCTGAGTTCCTATACACACTCCTTATATTGCCGGTCTCCGCCGGCACTTGCCACCAGCGTGATACTCGGAGTCCGCTTTTTATTGGTCGTACCCATACGGTAGAAGTCAAGAACAAAAGTCGTATCATTAACCTGTTTCACCGGACCGCAAATACGTTCAATCCGCGGCACGGCAGCCGAATGCCCATCTGTCAAGGAAGCACGCAGGCTATCGGTATACACCGCTTTCAAATGAAACGTTACTCCGTCGGCTTCAGGTAAGAAACGGGCAGAAAGCGTAACATGAGATTGCGGAGTATATGGAACAAGCTCTCCTTCCTGCATAAAACTGACATACTGCGGCAGCAAGTCACGCTCCTGACGATAACACTCCTCGGTCAGCTCCGCCATCTCACGGTCGAAGTACCAGAAAGCGTCATGGCGGTCGCCTTTATATTGCAAATAAGGAGCAGGTTTTGCACGGCGGGGTTGCTTCGCGAGGCGTGCCGTACGTACTTCTCCCTGCGGCTCTTTTGTACCCGTACGCCAACGTTCGGCAAGCCAGCCGTCGCGGGGATTCAGTTTCTTCAAGGCAACCGGTTTGTTCCAATCCGTATCAGCGGGAATCCTGTACTCTACGGCTTTCTTCAGAAAGAGACCGATATAATCGGCTGTACGGTCTGCCACATCGAAATGCCCCCGACCGGTATCGCAAAGAAAAGAAATGCAACTCTCAGGATACATCATACGAAAAGCCAAAGCCGGATTGACACGCGCTTCCCACCATTCGTACTCTCCTTCGACCATCAAACCGGGAATACCGTCGATGTTGCGCGTGCGCCCCCACTCCAGGTTGGCCCCGCCGTAGCCTGCCAGATTGGTGCGCGGAGCGTCACCGTGATAGGAAATTACCGCCAAGGCACGTTCCGGATTCCATGCGGCAAAGTTCCACGGGAAAGTAGCCATTGCCGAATGCCCCACAGGAACAATCGGGACAACTTTCAGCTCATCATAGCCGCTCGTCTCCGCCAGACTGTCCAATGCGGTGAGTAACGCATCGTTACATCCCGTATTCACATTCCACGGAAAATCGAGTATGGGCGTAATCCACACCAATGCGATGCCCGCTTCCTGCATCCGTCTGCGAAATACCGGATTTTCAAACAAGGTTTCTTCACACATATTATGCTGGCCTACCGCTACGGCTTTCACCCGTTTGCAACCGGCAGGTATCCAGAGAAAAGCCTGCGGATGCGCTTCGGTTTCCTGCGAAATCATCGAAGGAATCCGTACCGACCATTGCCATTCGGCAGCCATGCCTGTAAACGTCTCACCAATGAGGAGCAAGAAGATACATATAGAATAAAAACGCTTCATGATAATTCCGGCATCAAATGAGTACTTATTTCATCAAATCCCAATACACCACATACCGCTGCCGGTGCATGTCATACAGCGGCCGGAGTACATCTCCCTGCGTAGTTGCGAATTTCAATTCCTTCCCCACACGCCGCAAGGCACGTCCGGGATGTTTTACATCAATCTCCAGAGCAGTTTTCAAATCTGCCGGAACATGATAATCATACGTGTAGTAATCATTGTAAAGCGCCGGATTGGAAAAAGGCGCCGGAGCCTGCATGCCTTCCGTCCCCCGCTCACCTGCCAGTACTACAGGTCCATAGAGCAGTGCGGCCTTTCGAGGATTGTCCGGTGTCGTTTCCAGAGACACCTGCATAGGGTACGTGACTTCGATACGGTCGCCCGACTTCCACAAGCGTGTCAGGGCGATGTAAGAACCGGGCTTCTGCTTCACGGACACTTTCTTTCCATTGACAAAGACAGATGCTTTGCCGCTCCACGACGGATAACGCAAACAGACCGTAGTCTGCACCGGCTGTTCCGCCCCAACGGTCAGCACGGTCGTTTCTTCCGAGGGGAAAGCAGTTTCCTGACGCAAAGTCATGCCTTTCTCCTTCCAGCTTACAACAGAAGGGATGAAAAGGTTGACGTAAATAGCCCCGTCGTTATGATAATAGATAGCCTCTCCATACTTGGCATGGCTCTCGAAACCACTGCCTACACAGCACCAGAAAGAATTTTCTTTTGTACTGTATACCTTATGCGCACCGTTCAGCAGAGGCAGGAAATAGCATACCATTCCCGTTTCGGGGTCTTGTTGTCCCAATATATGGTTATAAAGCGCACGTTCGTAATAATCGGCAATCTTCACATCGCCCGTCCAGCAGAAAAGGTGACGGGACAGTTTCAGCATATTATAGGTACAGCAAGTCTCGCCCGTATAGCCGTTCAGAAATTCAGAGAACCGCTTCGGGTCGAAGAAGTGTTCTTTCTGACTGCTGCATCCCGGAGCAAATGTATGATGATTAATCATCGTATGCCAGAAGAAATCGCTCAACTTACGGCTCTCCTCATTCTTCGTCAGTTCATAGTTACGCGCCTCCGCAATTACTTTCGGGATAAATGTATTGGTATGTTTGGTACCCAAATCATCATTCTGTTCCTTCAGCGGGTCTATCACATCGTTATGATAGAAGTACTCCGCCAACCACTTGTAACGTTCGTCCCCGGTAACGGCATACAAATTATAGAACGATTCGTTGATGCCGCCAAACTCGTTACGTATCATCTTCCGGCGTGTCTCTTCGCTCAACGGTTTCAGTTTATTGTAGGCCCAATCGCCCATTTTCGTCACAACAGCCAATGCCTGCATATTGTCTGCATACAGGTATTGGTCTATCAAACCTGAAAACAGTTTATGCAATGTGTACCATGGCGCCCAAACAGATTGTCCCTTAATATTACGGTTTATCAGTTCTTCGGGAAATGCACTCAGATAGCCATTTCCCAACGCATCCTGCACTTTGCCCAGTTCCGTCACTATGCTATCGCCTTTCAGCTTGAAGATTTCACTGCCCGTAGCGGCATACATCAGTCCGTATGCCGACAACAGATGCCCTGTAGTGTGTCCGCGCAGTTCGCAATCCATTGATTCCCAACCGCCCAACTTCTTTACGGTCATATATCCGCCTTCACGACCTGCCCATACACCGGCATTCGTACGGAAACTGTGCAGAAGCCGGTTCACATCTATCGATGCCATCCAGGCAGAGTCACGCAGCATATTATCGCGAAATCGACTTGGCAACAAACGGATGTCTTTCAAATCAAAACCCTTTATCACCACCGGAGCACTCGTTTCCACTTTCATCTTTCCCACATGCTGGCCGGGATATATGGACTGCGCTGCCAATGTGCCTGCCATTCCCAGACATAAAGCGAAAATAATAGTCTTATAGTTCATATATTCTTGATTTTTATATAAAGATACGAATAAGAAGATGAAAATACCTAATGCTATTCATAAGTTTGTTTTACATAAATAGAAGAAAAAATAGGGGAAATATGTATGTATAAATAGCTATAGAAATAAACAGAGAACAAACTACCGAAAGAGCATACTGCACCTCGCAAAAAAAAATATTTCTCCGTTGTTTATCCGCAAAAGCATAGTACATAATCCTATTATAAACGTACAAAAAACAAGTGAAACACCAAGGAAAACCTCGTCCCGCAATTGGGGGCTGCCGGGTTTCCAACCGGCAACCGCAGAGCCTGCAACCGGCAACCGTAGAGCCCGCAATTGGAAAACGAAGTTATAGATGTAGGTTTACTACATTATACATCCATCAAAATCACAAAAACAACAAAGAATAACAACTTAAAACAAGCAGCTTTTTTCATCATTTGCCGAAGAAAGTCGCTCCAATTTACCTATCGCATAACAGGAAAAGCGTGTACACTATACCATATTTGCGGCTATGATAAAGAAAATGCGATGTTTTAACCGATATTAACACGATTCGTCATATACCACTTCCAGTATTGATTATAAGGTAGTTACCATATAATAACGGAGGATATACCGCAAAAAGCAGTGACGACAAATAGCTTGTCATCACTGTCGTCACTGTTGTCATCACTCACCCTATCCCCTTTCTACAGAGGGATAGAGCGTAATCCATGCCAAGTGATGACCAAAAAGCTATCAAACAGTATTGAAACAGTAATATTGATAATGTATATATTACTGACCTAAGCCCAAGAAAAACGGCTGCCATAATATACGACAGCCGCTTTTTATCAGGGAAAAAAGTCTCATTAACTTTAAAATACCTGCTGAAAATATTATCAGAAAGCAAGAATAGGACGGATAGCTCTTGTGTTCGATGACTTTTTTACTCCATTAGGAGCGTCTATTTTAAACTTCGCATCATATCCATTTTCAGTAGATTGATTAATTGATATATCAAAAAGATAAGCATGGGTAGCAGACTTTTCAACACTAGTCCAATAAATGACACTATTCGTTCCAACAAGTTCCTTACCCCCCACTAATGTAAACTTCCCATTAATAGCCTTTACTACGGAAGTCAGTGCATTACGATTAGCAATATTGGATGATGTAAGATCTGTTCCATCACCATTCAAATTATTATAAATCTGAACAAACTGCCCACCACTTGGCAAGAACCAACCGGAAGTGTTTACAGGCGCTTTATATTTAGCCGTAGCTCCAGCCTCACCGAAATTCACAGCATTATAGAAAGCCGGATAAGTAGTATTCCAATTAGCCTCTTGTCCTTTTTGTGCAACGACATACCGAGTTCTCACATAACCTTGCATATCAGCCAATGCACCGGCAGCATTCGATACTGTAAAATCGGGCGTATTATCACCCTCGGCAGGAAACAAAACATTTTCCTCATCCGTAGCCCAAGCACAAGTAACTTTATCCAATGCCATTACATAATAATGATATTTATTTCTGAAGTCTTCATCTTCATCCCCACTTCCTACAGTAGCATAAACCATACCGATACAATTGGCAGAAGGCGCATTAGCCAAGTTCCCCGGATAGATATTTCCATCTGCATAATAATAATCACCATATGCAATAGGACGTATTCTGTTATAGCCTTCATAGGTGTAATTTACTTTCAATCTTTTATAGTTACCGGAAGCTAACTCAATTCCATCCTTACTAAAAGTAACAGGAGCATCCCCATCATAAAACAAACCTTCAACACTCAGTGCAGCATCCGTTGCCGTAGGTGCTACGATACAACGATAAACACCTTTATCAATGGCATAAGGAGTATATTTTTCTTCGCCAATAGTCAACTCCAACGATATAGGAACATTGTATTCATAATAGCCGGCGGCCGTATTATCATCCCCTGTTACATATTCACGTACAGGAACTTTCACCTCAATCATCGACAACTTATGAGCAAAATTAAATGTCACTTTACCGCCATCGGACAAAGTAGCTGCATCCACCGGTGCCGTCAATACGTCACAAGCAGAATAAGCTTCCTTAGAATTTTGCTCCTTACTTAGCTTTGAAGTGAAATAAGACACAATGTCCTCTTCCGAATTGATATTTTGCATCGTGAGATTTTCGGTATAAGGATAGTAAGCAATATAAGATGCGGCATCCTTGTAGTAATAGAGTTTATTTCCTCCCCATACACCTTCGGCATCTCTCGTCAGCACAAGATTCTTTAGCAAAGTCTTACCATCTTTAGCAATGACATAGACACCGATTTTGTCACCTTCTACAAAAGTTGTCTGATAACCGGTCTCTGTAGCACGTGTTCCTGCATCAGCCGCCTGAAAGTCACCGGCTGTAACAGTAACATTCAGTTCATTGCCTGCTTCCATAGGTGTATTGTCCAGTTCTTCATTTTGATTACAAGCCGTTACGAAAACCGCAAGCAGTAATATTACTGATAAATTGAAAATGTTTTTCATAATGATTTCTTTTTATTTATAATTTCATTCATTCTGTTTCTGCTATTTCCGAATAATACGATGATTCCTTTGTCATGTCTTCTTATTTCCTTCAACAATGTCTTCACCACCGCTCCAAGAAGCATCATTGCCCCCATCCGGATTGACTACGGGAGTTCTTCCGTCAGTATCCGACTCATCGCCATTCCAACCGGAGCCACCATTATCCGTATCTGGATTAATACCGGGTATATGCACATCTATAGCCTCCTCACTTCCATTCCAAGTAGCAAAGTCAGTAAAAGTCACATCAATCCCTTCTTCAGAAACCTCTACGTCCACTCCTATCGAATGCCCTTCTCCCAATTCCAAATCCTGACCCAGTACATAAGTATACGTGCGATAATCTTTCAATGTAATTTCCATAAACTCCGTTCCTGCCAAGACTTTCTGTGGCATTACCAAAGCCTTGCAGTCGGCTGTGGTCTGTATGGAATTGCCTTTCTCCACACCTTGCAGATTAAGGTATCTCACACTAATGCCATTGTCGCTAAGCCCTGTTATCTTCTCAATATTGCATACCAGTTTGGTATTACGATGGCGGAACAAAACACCGGCCGCGGCTATCGATACTTTAGAGGTCACCACTTCCAGATGATCGCTCTCCCAATACCCGCTGCCTCGCTGGTCTGCCTTCACTACAGGAATCTCCGGCTTGATGCCCCCATTATAAGGATACCATGCATTTACAGTCAGTTCTGTTTTATTGCCCCAGTAAAAAGGATCTTGAGAAGTCAGGTTTCCCTGTTCGTCCACAATATAGGGTTTTACCATGCCGTCTATCTCTACCGCCACAATGCGGTCGGCAAGTCCTGCCCAATTGTCATTGGTTGTCAAACGGGTATTCGTACCCGAAGTATGCATCGGTACAAATCCGGCAGTAAACTTCACCTCCGTCCCATTAGCACCTTGAGATTCATCATCTCCGCAAGAAACCAATAAGAGGGTCAAAGCCGCTGTCAGTAATAATTTTCCTTTTATCATAGTATTCGATTAAAATAATCCGGTTAATATCGGTATTTCATTGTTTTAAAGTAAGATACGGATGAGCGGAGCGTACCGCTCAAAACCGTATCTACTTTTTTTGTTATATCAGCCAGTCGGGCACTCTTATTCGTAGTAGAACATAAGCGTGCTGTAGCCAAGCTGGTCGAGCGCACCGCCACTGCCGCCATACTGTTCCGGCCCTGCATCGGGACGAAGACGGGAAGCGAATTCCCCGCAATATTTGGCAGGCATACCCACTTTTTTGCAGTGTCCGTACCACAAATCCCATATGGGACGTTTGCCGCCACGACCGGTTTCCGCACCGTTGTTACGCAACTCCACAGCCGATGGCTCGTCCATCTGCTCGTCACAATAGAAATAGGAAGTGTACGGGAAACCCTCACGCGTATAGCTGAACCATTCGTTATTGCCACCCGGTACCTGACCTGCAAACTCCGGCTTGAAAACATTGTATTTGGCTACATATTCGGCCATTGCCACTACACGGCCGTTATCGTAAGCAAAAAGGTCTTCACCGATGTTATAAGCCATTTTGCAGAAATACCCCATCAACGCACAGCATAGCATGGCATGCCCCTGGTCACGGCCGGACTCCTGACACTGCCCCAACTTCTCGCCCGAACCGTCCGGGTCGTCATACAGGTGCAGCACCGCCATATTCACATTGCCCGGACCGATACCGTTCTTGAAATATTGGATAACCTTATTTATCATTTCCTGATTATCACTCAAAATGCCAATAGAAAGAATGGCAGTCATCTGCGCCAAATCCCAATTGAGCCAATAGTGGTCGGTCGTATTGTTGTGACGGATAAGAAAATCATCCGCCATGGCGTAGAATGTATTCTCCATCCACTGGACAAAAGCCTTAAACTCTTCCGTATCCCCCCAATTATCGTACCCTCTCAAAATCTCGGCAGCATTGGCAAGTTGATATGCCTGAATAGCAATCAACAGTTCGTTCGGGTCTATCAGACTGCCGTTTTCACGGTAAATACCCTTACAATTCTTAGCCCAAGCATTCAGAATGGTTTTAGCGGCGTCACCATACTCCGCCTCATCGGAAAGCTTCCAGCGCAATGCCAACTGATAGGCAGCGGCAGCATCATTTGCCAGATTGGTATAATTTACATAATCGGGATGTTTGCTTTCCCAGTTAGTCTTGTCCAAACGCTTCAACCATTCCACGGGTTCCGCCTGGTAAGCAGGGTTTGCAAATTTGCTGCTTTTCAATGATGTATAAGCGTCTGCCCAAGGCTGTGCAGAAGCGGCAAGCTTTTCTTTTACATACGTAAACTCCGCTTCCGAATGTAACATACACGGATGATTCAACGTAAACTCTATCTTTTCCGGGGCTTCCCATTCATCAAAATTAATGGGAGAGCCGTCCTCTATCTCTGTGCATGAACAGAAACCCAATGCGGCGGTAACTGCCAATGTATGAATAAAGTTCATTTTCATATCTTCTGTTGTTTTATTCTATATGATTATAACTTATCGTTCTTATTTATCTGCTGCAATTTGGTCTTCGGCAAACCGGACAGCTTCTTCTTTCGATGCAAAAGTACGTATCCAATATACCTCGTACTGACCGGATGGAAGTTCGGCCGGCTGCATATCGGCTATTTTTATCTGAAAAGTAGTGAAAGTCACCTCACCTTCCGCAAACTTATTAAGCGACTTCACATCATAAAGCAATAATTTGGTTCCGTCCGAAAGAGCTTCTCCTTTACTAAGTTTACTTTCTCCCTTTGTACCGTTGCTTGCCACCAAATCCAGCGTATATCCCTGTTTACTTATATTCGGAAGGTTAGTGTGAAGAGCGATGACCGGATAATTGGCAAGATCCATTATGACTTTCGTGTTTTTAGTGTCCAAAGTCAAATCGGCACGCAATGCACCGGACGACTGTGGGGCAGTGGTCACCACCATACGGTCTTCGGTCACTTCAAAACTTGTGCCTTTAGTACCCATGCCCCAGCCTTCGAAACTGCAAGCGGCATCCCATACCCACCAACCGGTAGCAACTTTCACTGTTGTAGAAGCCTTATTACCCGTAGCACGGCAAGTACCCGTCACGGTAGCTTCACCAAAACCTACGGCTGTGACCTTTCCGTTTTTCACCGTAACCACATTCTCATCACTCGATTCCCAATCCACCGAATTGACAACAGCTATTTCCGGAACGAATGTGCAGTTCAGTTTTGCTGTTTGATACATATGCAAAGCCGGCAAATCCTCAATGACAATATCTTCAGCATTTACTATCTCATTGACTACAAACGGAAATTCACCCCGATAGCCGCTTCCGTCATGAGTATAAGCGTAAATAACCACATTTCCAGGCGCAACGGCGGTTACAATCCCATCTTCCGTAACAGTAGCAACGGCTTCATCGCTACTGCCCCATGTAAGATAAGAGTAGGTATGATTCTCCGGCAGCATCGTATAAGTCAATTTCTGTTCGTCACCCGGATAAAGAGACGTAAGCAGATTGCCCTCATCATCTTTATTCGTCAACAGGATATCGGTAACTTCTATTATTTCAGGAATAACATTCACTGCAATCGTCTTCTCCGTAACATCGGTAACTCCAAAGCCGATAATCGGTTTTACCGTAATGACAGCCTCACCCTCGGCAAGTGCCGTGATTGTACCATTTTGAGAAACAGCGGCCACCTTCTCGTTAGAAGAAACCCACAATACTTCTTTATTAGCGGCATTCTCCGGCGCAACCTTATACACAATCGTGGTGTCCATGCCAACAGCCAAAGGCAATTTGGAAGTCACTTCCAACTCAATGGAATTGATAAGCTGCTGTTCGGGCATACCTGTCGTAAACTCCTGTTCCTGGTCACAGGAAGCCAAAAGCAGACATCCCGTCAATGTACCGGCAAGCAGGAATTGATTCATATATATCTTCTTCATAATACTCTTCTGATTTATACTGTTTATTACTTACTTCTCCCAACCCGGATTTTGTTTCAAATTCGGATTCAATTGCAACTGGTCCTTCGGCAGAGGGAATAAATAATGTTTATCCTGCCACTGACGACCGGTTTCCATTACGATTACTCCTTCGCTGTTGCGAGGATAAGGACATGCAGACCATTTGGTTTCAAAGTCCGTCCCCGCCCATTTCACACCGAGTATGTCTTGCGGCATTTCCACCTCTGCCGTTTTCCAGCGCTTCAAATCATCCAGACGGAAACCCTCATGGAACAACTCGACAGTACGTTCGCGGCGAATTTCTTCACGCATGCTCAATCCGTTGTCATTCACAAGTTTGTTGGTCAACCCCGGCATATTGGGATTTACGCGGGTACGGACAAGATTCAGGGAAATATTCAAATCCGTATCTTCTATCTTCCCGTCACGTTCATAAACAGCCTCGGCATAGTTCAACAGCACCTCGGCATAACGGATTATGGGATAATCAAAACCCTCGAAATTATCTTTCACCAAGCGTTCGGAAGCCCATTTCTGGTTATGATAACCGGTTCCGCTATTGGGAGTAAAGTTTTTGATAGCCGCATTGCTTTGGTCGGAAGCATCGTTCCATGTCAGGCGACAGCCCGGATTACTGTTGTTCCAGAAATAATCGCCCGGTTTGGCAAGTGTATAACGCATACGGTTATCGCGGTTCTCCCACTCGGAAGTCAACGTTGCATATTCTTGGAATTGCGCATTCTTCACACCGTTTATGTAGATAGGAAGTCCGTTCTGACAAAGGTACATATTGGCAAACTTACGGCTCACCCATACCATATTAATCAGATTGGCCTTTGTGATATTCTTGCCGATGGGAGCCAAAGACTCGTCATAACGACGTGCAAAGACATACTCTTTGTTGGCACTCTTCTGTATACCTGCCGGATTGGATTTTGCATCTTCCAGAATAAACATATACTTCTGCGCCTTTTCTTTCAAAGCATCCGGCTTAAACAGACTGAATGCCTTGCTGTCGATAACCTGTTTGGCCGCTTTTGCCGCAATGTCCAGCAACTCACGTCCCCGTTCTTCATTTCCGCGAAACTTCTGCCAAGTTCCTTCGTAAAGAGCCACACGGGAGAGAAACGCCCAACATCCCTCACGGCTGATACGTCCAGCATCATCCGTAGTCAGTTCGGTAAAACGAGGTAACATAGGAGCAGCAGTCTCAAGGTCTTCTATTATAAAATCGGCCACTTCGCTACGGTCATTCTGAGCAACTCGCAACTCCGGTGAAGTCACATCCAAAGGCTGGGTAATAATAATGGCATCGCCATAGAACTGCAACAAATCGAAATACGAATAGGCACGAAAGAAATGCGCTTCCCCTACATACTGTGCAATGTCCGCAGAAGCGGAATATTTCTCCGCATTCTGCAACAGCAGGTTGGTACGCCGGATATGTGCATAGCACGAACCGTAATTGCCATCGGACTCCTGTACCGAATTAGAGCCGTTGCTGAAACGGTTACGGTCGTCACGGCTTGTAAAAAGGTCGGAGTTATAATCCGAATGCAACGGTTTGACAGAGTTATTGTCCAATGAACCGAAATCCCGCGTCCAACCGTAGAACTGATTGGCAAACAACTGGAAATCGGAGGGAGAACTCCACAAATTGGATTCGGCCAACTGGTCTTTCGGGTCCAAATCGAGACAGGATTGGGACAGAACTCCCATTGCTGCTACCGCCAAAATAGTTTTAATCTTATGTAATTTCATGATAATCTGTTTTTAGAAAGTTAAGTTCAAACCGAATGTAACATTACGAGTAAACGGATAACGGCCGTACGAGGTTACCGTACGAGAAGCTTCCGGATCCCAGCCGTCGCGTATCTTGCTGGTTTCCCATAAGTCCGCTCCCGTTACATAGACACGTGCATAAGTCAGGAATTTAGTCTTCTCCAGCCATTTGGCAGGGAAAGTATACCCTAAAGAGATGTTTTTCAGACGCAGGTAGTTGCCATTCTCCACCGACCAGGAAGAGCAACGGTAGTTATAAGTATTAATCTGATCGACATTCGTATAAGTCGGATAGTAAGCGCCCGGATTTTCCGGTGACCATACATCGCCTATCGAGAAGTTCGGTGAGTTTAAATGCGGCTTCATTACAGGAATACGCCATGCGTCATTACTTTTATTGGAACTACCCGTACGCCAGATAGAACGCATGCCTACACCCTGAAATACAACCGAGAAATCAAAGCCGTTCCATTCCAGTCCGCCATTGAAAGAGAAAGAGATTTTAGGGTCGTCCGTTCCTAAAAAGACATAATCTTCTTCAGTCAGCTTACCGTCACCGTTCACATCCTCATACATATTATCGCCCAAACGCAGGTTGGTAGGCATATCGATTGTATTATTACCGGTATAGCGGTAAAGGTATTTCTCCAACTGCTCTTCATTCTGGATTTTGCCTACATACTTCAAACCGAACACGGAGTTCAACGGATAGCCCTCACGGTCGGAGCGCACTCCGTCTGTAATCGTTGCGCTTCCGCCATTATCGGTCAGTTTATTGGTGGTATAGGTAAATGTTCCACCGATACTATAACCCACTTTACCTATCTTGTCCGACCAATTGAGATTTCCCTCAAAACCGTTTGCCTTAAAGCTACCCACGTTGGCAGTAGGAGCTTTATCGCCTAATGTTGCAGGGTAAGACACATCAATCAGCATGTTTTCACAGACTTTCCAGAAGAGCTCCGCCGTACCTTTCAAGCGATTGCCGAACAAGCCGAAATCAAGACCGATATTGTAATTCTGAATAGTTTCCCATTCACGATCCATACTCAATAACTTACCATTCGTATCGATATAGGAAATTTTTTCATCACCTATCAGAGCACCTTTATTCTGATTGAAATTATAAAGTTGAATACCGTCATAACGATCTATACCTCCCTGATTACCCACTGTACCATAAGATACACGCAGCTTCAAATCATCAAATATATTAAGATTTTTCATAAAAGCCTCTTCGCTCAAACGCCAACCGGCCGATACCCCCCAGAAAAATGCCCAGCGGTTTTCGGGTTGGAATTTGGAAGAACCGTCATAACGGAAGTTACCTTCCAGCAAGTACTTGGAAAGATAATCGTAGTTGACACGGGCAAAATAAGAGAGCAGCGCTTCCTGCCATTTCTCCGGTCCTTTATTGTTATCATTCACCAAAGTCACTTCTCCAATACCATTGATGATATCCAATGAAGGCAGAATATTTTTGGCTTTGGTGGTGGTATAGTCATATTCCTTAAAACTGTACTGCGTACCCAACATCACTCCGAGGTCGTGCTTATCTGCAAACGTCTGAGTCCAGTTGGCATAAGCATTGAGGGTATAGAGGTCGGTTTGACTGTTACTCTTGATGTAATTGCTTTCTTCCTGCTGGGGATTGGTCATCACCTTTCTGGTCCCGGCATAGTTATACCAATCGATAGACGTTCTTTGTATATCCCGTGTAGCATTGTTCGTGTTATAACCAAAAGTTGCTACCGCATTAAAATGTTCGTTGAAGGTATACTTGAACATCTCACTGATATTAATGCCTGTGACTTTCAGCTTATTGTCGCCACCCAATTCACAATACCAGTTGGGAGCCCCCCATGTACCCCAAGCATAAGGCTTTCCATCTGTTGTAGACGAAGGGAAACCCGGTTGCTGGGTAGAGGCCGTCAGTGCAGACCCTACCTGTGTAGGCGCCACCTGATCCTGCCGGAAAAATGAAAGCACGGACTCTATATCAAACTTATCCGTCACATGGAAAGTATTATTCAGACGGAGATTATAACGCTGGTTGTTATTATTGCCCCATTTCAAGTTACTGTCATCATACATATAGCGGCCGGACAAACGGTAAGTGGTCTTTTCCCCACCGCCCGATACGCTCAGTTCATGAGAAGTCGACATTGCCGTACCCCATAGGATATTCTGCCAGTCGGTGTCAAAGAATACAAAGTCTGCAACATCTGTAAAAGCATTATTGAAGGGATTCACTGTATTATCCAAATCAATATAATGTCCCTTGTTTGCCTGAGCCAAAGCGGCATATTGCAGCCAAGTATCGTCTTCCGGTTTATAACCGTCGTTCAGTCGGGCTTGCGTAACGGCATTACACCATTGGTCCAAAGTCATCAGTTCCGGCTGAAGCCCGACAAACTTTGCAGTCACCGAACCGCCATATTCCACTTTTGCTTTACCGGCCTTTGCTTTTTTGGTCTGAATCAGAATTACACCACCGGCTGCCTTACTACCATAAATGGCTGCGGAAGCATCTTTCAAAAAGTTGATAGACTCAATATCCGCCGGATTCAACTGGCTGAATGATTCCGATTCGACCCCGTCGATAATCACCAGCGGATCGGAATTATTCTTAGAGAATGAACCGCGTAACTTCATGTTCCAGCTTTCATCGCCCGGAGCTGCCGAAGTACGGGTAATCACCACACCCGGCACCTGTCCTTGCAACGCTTGTGCAGGACTGGAAAGAGCGCCTTTGTCTTTCAGCATCTTATCATCGACCACCGTAACGGCACCTGTCAATGTTTCTTTTTTCTGAGAGCCGTAACCAACAACTACTACTTCTGCCAATACCTCAGAGTCCTCACGCATTACAATCTTCTGAAAAGCTTTTGTGTCCGAAGCCGGAATTTCTACTGTCTTGTAACCGATATAAGAAATTACCACAACTGCACCCGGAGAAGAAACATTCAATGTAAAATTACCGTCGATGTCCGTTATCACTCCATTGGTAGTACCTTTTTCAAGTACGCTGGCTCCAATTACCGACTCGCCTGTTGCGTCAACCACCAATCCTTTCACCGTACCGGACTGCATGACGGACTGTACTCCCGCAGTTCCGGCAAAAGCAGACTGTGAAGAACCCGCCAACAACGCGGCAGCCAGCATAACCGAAAAGAAAAGTTTTCTCGATGAAAATTTCAAGAAATCATTTTTCATACGTTTATAATTTAAAATTAACATTCTCATTGGATTATATATTTATTATATACATTGTCTGATATATTCACGCACTTCATGGCGTCCGATGCGCAGGTGGTTTTCCACCGTACGATGTGAAAGGTTCAACTCCGAAGATATGTCCGCTATCGACTTATCCTCAAAGCGACTCATCGCATAAATCTTTCTGCGTTGAGTGGGGAGCACACTGAGCTTGCGTTGTTCCAAAGCAGCTAAATCATCAGAGATGATACGGCTCTCGGTATCATTGGTACAGGTTTCGGCATGGTCGTACATATAAGAGGATATTTCCTGCCGCTTATAATAACGACGCAAATAATCATTCACCAAATTGCGGGAAATGGTATAAATGAAAAATTTTACTGTATCCGGACGAAGCATCTGCTTGTATTCCATTAATCGCAGGAATACATCTTGTGATAAATCTTCAGCCTCTTTCTGGCAGTTTACCTTGCGTGATATATACAGGTAAACCTGGCTGTGATAGCTCACATAAGAATCAGCTATTAATTGAGAAGTTGTCATCGTACTGTTTTCCATATCTCAGATTTTGGGGTTTACGTTTGTTTTACGAAAGCAAAGATATAGATACATATACAGATAACATCATTCTACCACGCCTAATAAATCTCGCTTAATCCTATTAGACTTAAACAAGCATAAAACGCAATAAAACAGATATTTAAGAATTTGAGACTCCCAGTATCAACTAATAATTTGAGACTCCGGCAATCATTTCAGCAACAAATTCCACAGTTATTCATTCGTTTTTCCGATACTGCGAATATATTCACTGGGAGTAATCCCCGTAGCCTTTTTAAAGTAACGGAAGAAAGAAGCACGGGAACTGAAACCACAAAGTTCGGCAAGTGCACTCAGAGTATATTTGGAGTATTCATCTTCAGCAATCAAATGTTTGAATTCGGCAATACGGTAATCATTAACATAATCATAATAATTACGGTTCAGATGCTGGTTAAAGAGATAGGACAGAGTATGAGCGGATGTTCCTATCATAGCGGCCAAATCCGCCACCTTCAAATCCGGATTTGTATAAGCCTTCTCACGATGCATGATAATCTCCAGCTTCTCGGTGAGACGCTCGCATTCTTCAAGACTGATTTTACTGGTCTTGTATTTTTCTTCCGTGACAGTTGTTTTGGACTCTGCTTCGGCAACCGGCAAAAGCTCAACTATTTCCTCAGCCTTTCCTTTCCGCTTATAAAAATAAAAAATACACAAAAGCAACAAGACAATCAGAATAGCCGCCCCAGCAATCCAGGCCATAACCGGATAGGCAATATGCACCGCCATACTGATTTCCGAATCAGCCACACCGACACGCCGTACCTTAAAACAATAATTGCCTGACGACAAATCATAATAAGTGATATCCGACCGTCCCATCAGCATCTGCCACTCTTCTTCCTTACCTTCCAGTTTGCACTCATAAGACATATAACTGGGATCGGTAAAATTCAAAGCAGAAAAGCAAACCGTCAGATTGTTTTGCGAACTTTCCAGATCCACCCGCATCTTGTCCTTACTCCATGCGGGTGTCACCGGATGTTTGCCATTTACAAAGACATCCGTAATCTTCAGAGAACGATTATATTGCGGAAACTCTCCTTTGGCGTGCGTATCCATATAAATCAGCCCTTTCGAATTTCCCATCCAGATACGTCCTTGCTCATCTTTTACGGGTAAGCAGAATATAAAAATAGGACTGGGAATACCATCTATGAAATGATACAAAATAAAAGTGTCCTTCTTGTCATACCGGTACAAGCCATTACTGGTACCAATCCATAACCAGCCCTCATCATCTTCTATCATAGACATGCAATCTTTACCCTCGAGTAAAGTATTAGGCTGCAAATGGCGGAAATGATTCATCGACAAATCGGATATATACATAGGACCTTTATCCGGCAGGAAATAAAGCTGATGTGCAGAATCTTCAAATACAGTACGAATTTTCTCCTTATGAATAAATTCCTCCGGAAAGACATCTACTTTTAAACTCTCGGAAGAAGGATCCCAGATGCACATGCCGTTCTCCGTACAAACCCACCCCTTACGTGTAGAATCAAAATAAATCTCATATACATTCCCCTCAGGCAATTTAGAGTTGGCACTTGTATAATGGTTCAACATCCTACCGTCCTTATAACGGAATAAACCGACTGAGGTTCCTATCCATAAGCACCCTTCCATATCGGACTTAATACAGAATATCTGCCCCTTGACAAAAGGTTGCACCACATGAGGTTCAAAATCGCTAATTGTCAATGTTACAGGGTCCAGTACATACATCCCGCCGCCATAAGTTCCGATATAATACTTCCCTTGAAAGGCATAACTACAGATAATCATACTGGAACGCAACTGCGGAGCACTGAAACCGGCATACCTTCCCCGCTGTTCGTCTATAAAATATAAACCGTCACGAGAACCTATCAGTTTCTCACTTCCCCGGAAAGTTATTGTCCTTACAGGCATGTCCTTTGTATCAAAATAAGGCGGATAACTATACGTATGGAACAATTCACTTTGATAAAGCGTATAATCCAACCCTAATTGATAGAACCCCACCCAAATAAGCCCGTCTCTATCCACCAGCAAAGAATAAACCGAATTGGAACGCAAACTACCGCCTTTTCCTACCTCATGTTGGAAAGAACGGACTATCCTGCCCTGTTTTGTAGAAATAAAGTGCACCCCGTTACCATCCGTACCTACGTACAGCAAATCTTTCCCGTCACAAGAAAGAGAAGATATTACATTGCAACCTACATCCAAATAAGAATCGAACTTATGCGTACGGGTATCAAAACAGACAATCCCCTGCCCCATTGTACCCAAATAGATAACCGATCCGATACGGGCGATATTGGTATATGAGCAAATATGCCTGTCTTCCACAATGAAATAATAAGGAACTATTTTCCGGCTTTCCAATTCCAGTGAGTAAAGTCCGCCCAATGTAGCCATCCATAAAACTCCGTTTTCGCCGAAACTCAACCCATTGATGGTATTGGCAGCGGATAGTACATTGGGATCTATCAGAATATGCTCCAATTGCCCTTTCCGGTAGATGAACAGCCCTGCCTCACTGCCGATGTAAAGCGCCCCCTTACCGTCGGACAGCAAAGAACGGACACCGCATTTGATTGTTTCCGCCGCAATAGCATCCAGCTCGCGCCTCTCATGATTCACGCGCCACAACCCCATACCATTTCCCATCCATATCTGGTTATCTTCCGTTTCGGCAATAGCATTGACACGCTTCAACTTCTCATTATTGCCCAAGACAGGATAACGTTTCAAATGTACACCGTCAAAACGCTCTAATGAAGTTCCCGTACCAATCCATACATATCCTATTGAATCTTTGTACAGAGCATTGACTACCAAATCGGAAAGTCCCTCAGTGACGGACAGGCCACGGAATACAGACGTCTGTGCGTAAGGAGCATAAGAAACCAACAGAACAAAAAGTGCTACTATATATCTTAGTGTTATGCTTTTCATACAATATAAATTGGATTCCGTTACCGTGACAACACCGCAAATATACGGAAAAAACGCAGTCCTTCCGCATTTCAATATCCATTTTAATATTAAATACAAGTAAAGATGAAGAACCACTCAATCTGCAAACAGAAAATATCGTATATTTGCACCCCAACCAATTTACAGGCTCATGGCAGGCATCTACATCCATATTCCCTTTTGCAAGACACGCTGCATCTATTGCGATTTTTACTCCACCACCCGCAGCGAACTGAAAAGCCGCTATATCCATGCGTTGTGCAAGGAGTTGCAGATGCGGAAAGAATATCTGAGGGGAGAGCCTGTCGAAACGATTTACTTCGGTGGCGGAACCCCCTCACAGCTTGCCGAAGAGGATTTCCACGAAGTATTTGAAACCATCCGGAAATACTATGGAATGGAACACTGCCGGGAGATTACCCTCGAAGCTAATCCCGACGACTTGACTGAAGCCTATGCCGCCATGCTGCAAAATTTGCCTTTCAACCGCATCAGTATGGGGATACAGACTTTCGACGACTCCACCTTGAAACTGCTGAACCGCCGCCACAACGCAGCACAAGCCGTCAATGCCGTAAAGCACTGCCGCCATGCAGGCTTCAACAACATAAGCATCGACCTTATCTACGGGCTGCCCGGCGAAACGGATGAACGCTGGAAACGTGATTTACAACAAGCCGTCAGCCTCAACGTAGAGCACATCTCCGCTTACCACCTGACATACGAAGAAGGCACTCGCATTTACGAGCTGCTGCAAGCGCACCGTATCCGCGAAGTAGACGAAGAAAGCAGCGTCCGATTTTTCTCCACCCTGATAGATACGCTTGGCAGTGCCGGCTACGAGCACTACGAGATATCCAATTTCTGCCGTTCGGACATGTATTCCCGCCACAATACATCTTACTGGAAAGGAATTCCTTACTTGGGCTGTGGTCCTTCGGCACATTCATTCAATACGGATACCCGCGAATGGAATGTGGCTTCCCTGGAGAAATATATACATGCCATCGAAAACAATCAACGCTTGTTCGAACAGGAGCACTTGGACCGAACCACCTGCTATAACGAATGCATCATGACTTCCATTCGTACCCGTTGGGGAGTGTCCCTGAATGATATAGAGGTGAAATTCGGCAAAGAACTGTGGCAATACTGCATTGATATGGCGCGTCCACATCTGGACTGCGGAAATCTGGAAATATACGACAACAACCGTCTCTGTCTTAGCCGTAAAGGGATTTTTGTATCGGATGGCATTATCAGCGATTTAATGTTTGTAGAAAGCTAAAGTATACTTTTTCAACTGTACAATATAACTCCATCGGCAATTTTCATCAACTGACAGCTCTCTTCTTTCCCCTTTTGAATAAGGACTTCAAGATAAAGTTCCGATTTTGCCATCTCGGGAATATATTCGAAACCTGTTTTTATCGTAAAATTCCCACCCCTTAAAAACGAAATTCTCTGATTATCACCTTCGACCATTTCACCTTGAAATCCTATAGGCCGGCCTTTCATCACTCCACCATTCCATTTCATAAATGGAGTAATCGTTACAATAGCATTTGTATCAAACCAAAGTGCAGGAAAAATGCCTTTAATAGTCGCATGAACTTTACCACCAACACTTTCCAGCACTTGTGGCTCCGTTATATAATATTCTGACTGCAAATCTGTCAGCACAGTCAAGAACTCTATGGCGTATTTGATTTTCGAAAGCACCTCATCCTGTCTGATAACAGTTACAATTAAATCACTATTAACCAGCTTCATTTCATCTAACACCAAAGTAACAGTCCCATCATTATTATCTAAGACCGACAATCCATTAGTGCCCTCAAACAAAAGCCAAGAATCATCATCCACATTTTCTGTCCGATAAGCAATTGTAAGATGAGCAGAATTCTTAATCTCTATATTTCCATTTTCATTCGTTTCAAATATTACCTTCGCTTTCAATTCTTTCAATAACTCAAGTACACTGCCTGCTTCATCATTCATTAATATCTCTACCGAACTTTCTTTATCGATGACTCTTGCAAAAGGAGCATATCCATTTCCCTTATCCGGACGAGGTGCCGTAGTCCAGCTCTTTCCATCATCAATAGACATATAAAAAGCTTTTTTATCTATCGGAGTATTTTCTGTATCGACCGTCATATTGACACCTGCTTTCAATTGCGGCTTCGGAACATACTCACCTGCTGCATGCCCATTGGCACAAACCGGATTGCCCTGAACATCCTTAATCAGTTTCCCATTCAATGTCCAATACCACTTTTTATCACCGCTCTGTGTAAGGCTTATCATCGGCATCGCATCATCTTTCCCTTTATAGATAGTAACAGGTGTCCTATTAGCAGTCCAAATTGTATGTCCAATTGTTTCCCCGCCCAATACAATGGGAGTTGTTTCCACTACACAACCGGTAACATTAACTAAAGTATGCAATGCTTCAATATTCGAATCTACTATTTTTTGCCAATCTTTTAATCCCTCTATGTACTGTACATCATTCACAGCATCCCAAAGCTTGTCATCATTATAACACCCACTCAGACAGCAGATACATAACGTCAACATCAAAACATGTTTTGTTCTCATAGTATCAATTTTAATATTCAAATAAATCAAAGGCAAAATAAAAAGAGCGTTTTGTCAATATCTCCAAAGATAGAGATATATTTTATAAATTACTGTTATAAGTCTAACTATTTACTATCTTCATAGAACAAATCTTACTGATATAAACAAAACTCAAAGGAGCATTAAATAATTTTCAGAAGAACAAAACAGAAAAGAAGCATTATGATATAAAACTATTACATTGCCATAAAATATGCAACCAATAAGAGTAGTACATATTACATTTATTTTACAAACAGAACACAAACCTTTCTTTTTCATAGTCATTAATTGATATAAATCAAGAAATGAAGGTAAAACCTACACTTTTCTTTATTTTCATTTTTGTGTTATAAAACATAATCATACATTTGCATAGGTAAAAAGAAAAGCTAAACGCTTACGATTGTTTTCAGTAGGTATTAGATTTTTATTAGATTAGTTTTTAGGTATAACAATTAAAAAAAAGTAGGTATTATGAAACGTTTTGGATTAACATTAGTGGCAGCGGTATGTCTGTCTGCCAGCACATTCGCAGCAGGAAACCAACCTACAACCGCAAGTTGGGAAGGTAACATCAATGTAAGCAAGCTGAGCAAATATTTGAAATTGTCCGCTAACCAGCAAAAAGAAGTTACCAACATTTGCGAATACTTTAACGAGCAGATGTCACGTGCCACAAGCTCAAAGAAAAATCAGGAAAAGTTGCTACGTAACGCTGTTTACGGTAATTTGAAATTAATGAAAAAGACTTTGGATGAGAAGCAATATTCCGACTATGCAAAAGTTTTGAACGTTACATTGCAAAACAAAGGTATTGAAGTAAAGTAACATGCACTTCCGGCATAAGTACGGAAAGCATATAAAACAGAAAAAGGATACCGGTAAATGTCCCCCGGCATCCTTTTTTTGTTTGTCAACATTGTTGGAGTAATAGCAATTCAACTTCTCACACCAAGTATCAGCTTAGTTTCACAAACAGAAACGTTCCTGCAATTCCTTCTTAAATTTCTTCGAGACAAGTAACTCCGTAATTTTGTCAAAAGGCGGGTATAGCACACACTTGTTATCCCGTATGAGCATCAGATAATCTATATTGATAATATACGATTGGTGTATCTGCACAAAACACGGAGAGAACGATGTAATCTGTTCGGCAGTCATACCGCGGCGCAAAGTCAGAGGCAACTGGTCATTCAGTACTACCTCCCATTGTTTGCGTTCGGAACAATAACGGAAAAACCCTATCTCGGCAGGACGCAACGCACGCATATCGTTAGTTGGAGTAAAAACGATGAAAGTCTGTCCGGTATGCATGGGATTTCCTACCGGAAACGATACCCGCTGCCCGATGGTTTCAACCTGTTGGGTAAAGCGTGTCAGAATCTCTTTCAAATCCCGTTCATCGAAAGGTTTCAACAGATAATCGAACGCCGCTTCCCGAATAGCCTGTATCATATATTTGTCGTACGCCGTATAAAATACGACCCTCATATTCCACGATACATAATCGCGCATCTCCTGCAACAGTTCCAGCCCCGTCATATCCGGCATCTCTACATCCAAAAACAGCAAATCGGGCTGTACTTTTGTAATCAGCTTCTTCCCTTTCCTACCATTCCGTGCAATACCTTCCAAAGAAAAACGAGCATCCTTCTGCAACTCAAAGCTCAAATTTTCAAGAGCTACGTCATCATCATCTACTATAACGACTTTGTATTTGTCCATATTTCATGTTTTGGTCTGGCGAATATAAATATTTTCTTGTTTCCATACAAAACAGCAAATTGGCATTTACAAACTATTCTTCCGCAACCCGCTCTATCAATAAAAAAAATGCCACTAAACGGTTACTCTTAAATTCTATAATCGTACTTGTCCGGTAATAAAAAAGTTACTTCACAACCGGTTTCACCACTCGGCAAAGTGACATTATGTACGGATATATCAATTGCAGCCTGATTTTTCATATTCAAAATCTGGATGGTTTGCATGATGACTTTCATGCCTGTACCCGTACCTCTGTTCCGGCTCTCCGGATGGTAACCGCCGCCGTTATCCGTAATCCTGATGCGAACACCGCCTTCCCGACGATCTGCAGCAATCCACAGATTCCGCTCTCCTTCCTTGCCACGTAATGCGTGTTTCACGGAATTTTCCACCGGAATCTGTATCATCATGGAAGGCAGCCAGACCTGCTCGGGCAGTACATCTCCGGCTATTTCAATAACCGGATGGAAAGTTGCTCCGAGCGAACGGCGCTCCAAGTCGATATACGTCTTGACAAAGTCCAGTTCTTCGGCTAAGGTGACACACAACTGCTCCGCCAGCTCCAGATTTCGACGCATCAGTTTCACCAACGATACCAACTCCTGTTTTTCCTCCTCCTTACGGTTTACAACCTCCTGATTGAGGACGTTGAATATAAAATGAGGAGACAGGCGGTTACGGATGTTCTCAAGACGAAGTGTAAAGACCGTCCTCCGGTTTTGGGCAAGCAGCAAATCCCGCTTTTTCCTATTATAAAGATATAGGAAAGCTGCAATCAAAAGAGCAATTACGGCAACCGCTAATGTCACGAGACGGGTCTGCCTCAATATCAGTATCTCGTTTTCCTGTTTCTGAAACAGCACTTTATGCGCCATTAAAGTAGAGTCCTGCTGATAGCGCAATGTCAAATCTGCCGTACGCATCCTTATACGCTCATTGCGAATGGAGTCGTCCAGACGTTTATTCTCTTTCTGGCAATCGTATGCTTGCCTGTAGTTACCGGTTTCTTCGTAAAACTGTTGCAAATACTTGTTACGGATATGTATCATATCCGCATCTATTTCCGGCGAAGCCTTACTCATCGTCAACAACCGCCTTGCCTCCGCAAAGTCCTTGCGTTGCAACGCCAGTTCTATCTTCTGTGTATCAATATAATAAAGAGCAGTAGTAGAACCGAGCTCTTCAAAGAACGGCTGGCATAACTCCAGATATTTGACTACCGAATCGGTCTTATTCAGTTGCAGAAAGCAGTCGCTCAGGTTCAGATAGCTCAGATTAAGCGCCCAGGACATATCGGGGTAATCTTTTACAAGCTCCACCACCTTTCTAAAATAACCGATTGCCGTGGAATAATCTCCCCGGTAATAATAAGAGTTTCCACGATTGTTCAGGTAGAAGTGCTTCTCATCGGGAAACATATCCGCATAATTCTTGCCCGCAAGTTCCGAATAATAGTCGCATTGCTCGTAATCGTGCAAAGCCAGGTATCCTTGTGACAATCCGTAATAAATAGAGATTTTCTTTCTGTAAGGCATCTTCAGCGAATCGCACATCAGCAGAGCCTTTCTATACCAGAAAGCACCCATATCCGGTCTGCCCAAATGGTTGGTAGCATCAGCAAGATTTATCAGGATATCAGGAATCACCTCGAATTTTGTTCCTTTCAATCTTGCTTCATAGGCTTCCTTGAAGCAAACCGCGGCAGAATCTATATAGCCCTTTCGCGAATAGACATTCCCCTTTATATTAAAACATTCGGACTGCAAATCAGCCAACCGGTGCGAAAAAGGTTGTCTACCGGCAAATGCCTCAACTTGCCGGAGCAAAAGTTGTGCGGAGTCGAAGTCGGAAGTTGCCAGACAGGTTTTCAAGGCAACAGCAAGATAATTATACCGCACCATACTATCTTTGGTTCTTTCCATTCTCTGCAATGCCTGTGCTTTCATCCAGCGCGGCGCCATCACTACGGAATCGCTGTGAGTGCTGAAAAAAGAATCGAATTCCTGCATTTCAGAAACTCTGCCACTGCCGCCTTTATAAGTACAGGCCCCCGGCAATACCACTGCCAAACATAGAAGGATTAAGAAAAAAATCCTGTTTCCCTTACCAACCTGCATAACATATACCTTATTTTACCGTCACCATAGTAGCTCCAAAGCCGTATTCCTGAAAGGAAGCATCCTGTGTCTTACAAGCCGGATATTTCCGTTTCAACTCATCCAGCAACGCTTTACGAAGCACGCCGTCACCCTTACCGTGAATAAAGACTATGCGTTGTTCACGCTTATTCCTATACTGTTCCATCACCTCACGAAATTTATCCAGCTGATAGTTCAATATCTCGCTGTTACTCATGCCGCGCGTATCATCCAACAGTTCACTGATATGCAGGTCTATTTCGATGATTTCATTTTTGCCGCCCCGCTTCACGATAGTCCGGGGTCTGGACGGACTGTCTGTTGCTTTCTTTTGCATCAGAGCATCCTGTAAGTCCTCAGCTGACACATAAACCTGCCTGGCAGGAGCATCATTCCTCACTACATCGTACACCAGTGCTGGAGTATCAAAGAAATCGGTAGGCTGAAAAGTATGCAACTTATAGAATTTCACCGTATCAATACGGATTTCCACATTGGCGGCAGGTTTCATGGCGAAAGAACGGTTGTCCTTGAACGCCACCAACTGAACAGCTACACGCTCCCGGTCGTTCAATTCCGATTTTTCAAATTCCTCTAACAAGAGTTTCGTATTCGGTTCTATCAAACCATGAGAACGGGTAGTCCACGACTTGCCCTCCGCACTCGAATAGGTATAATACATGCAGTAATTGCTATCATTCACCAAATAAGCCTCAAACGGAGTAGTGCTTACCGCCTTGATATCTTCCGGAACAAAGGCAAGATACACATTCAGCACATCTCCACCTTTCATTTCCGGCTGACGATAAACAGATACCTGAGGTTGGACCGGATGCTCTATCTGCTGTCCGGAGTCCAAACCGGAAGATACCGGCTTCGAGACTGCCGAAGCCATACGCGCAGCCGATTGCTCCTCCGCCTTCTTCTTGGCTGCTTTGGAAGCAGGAGTAGGAATATTGTAATCATCCGTTTCAATCACCACACATTCACGCACCGGCATCGGAATGTCAAACCCGTCGGCATCTTCCACCAACACTATATCTTTTCCCCGGAATCCCGTTACAACACCGCCACCTACTTCACTGAGGAAGCGCACTTTATCTCCTATTTTCATAATTTCCATTCTGTTTTTTAATCATTATCCGGAAGACACATCGGAACCATTATAAACATACGGTTCAGACATCTTCTTTTATCTCTCGCAAAGTTAGAAATTATTTGATGATTATATACAAACATACCTTTTTTGTATTGGCAAGAAATACATTGTGTATCCATGAACCGGAATGACCTTATGACTGATATGTCATTAATTGGCTGCATATAATCCAAATCTTCCCAAATATCCGTACCTTTGCAGTCCGCTAATAAAATAAAGATATGAAAGAAGATCCCAAACATATTAGAATCAGCGAATTCAATTATCCGTTACCGGATGAACGCATCGCCAAGTTTCCACTGCCTGTACGCGACCAATCCAAGCTATTGTTGTATCGCCACGGCGAAGTTACCGAAGACATATTCACTTCCCTGCCCGACTATCTGCCGGCAAACAGCCTGATGATTTTCAATAATACCAAAGTTATTCAGGCGCGTCTGCACTTCCATAAAGAAACGGGAGCGCTTATCGAAGTATTCTGTCTCGAACCGATCCAACCCAACGACTATGTCCTCAACTTCCAGCAAACGGAGCATGCCGCATGGCTCTGCATGATAGGCAATCTGAAAAAATGGAAAGAAGGTGCGCTCAAACGGGAAATAACCGTAAAAGGAAAGCCGCTTACCCTGACTGCCGAACGCGGAGCGTGCCATGGAACCAGCCATTGGGTGGATTTCCGCTGGAACAATCCGGAAATAACATTCGCCGATATTCTCGAAGTGTTCGGCGAACTACCCATCCCTCCTTATCTGAACCGGGAGACACAGGAGAGTGATAAGGAGACTTACCAGACCGTTTATTCCAAGATAAAAGGTTCGGTAGCCGCACCGACAGCCGGTCTGCACTTCACTCCGAGAGTTCTGGACGCCTTGCGTGAAAAAGGGGTAGCATTGGAAGAACTGACCCTACACGTAGGAGCCGGCACGTTCAAACCTGTCAAAAGCAAAGAGATAGAAGGGCACGAAATGCACACGGAATACATATCCGTCAATAGGAGTACGCTGGAGAAGCTGGTAGCGCATGAAGGAAAAGCCATTGCGGTAGGGACAACCTCTGTACGTACACTGGAAAGCCTCTATCACATAGGCGTTACTCTGCTGCACAATCCTAACGCTACGGAAGAAGATTTGCATGTAAAACAATGGCAACCTTATGAAACGGCGCTTGAAACAGCAGCAACACCCGCTGTAGATGCCCTGCAGGCAATCATAGCCTACCTCGACCGGCATCACATGGAAACGTTGCATTCCAGCACGCAAATCATCATTGCTCCGGGATACGAATATAGAATCGTAAAAGCCATGGTTACCAACTTCCACCAGCCGCAAAGCACATTGCTGCTGCTTGTCTCAGCGTTTCTGCATGGAGATTGGCGCAAGATTTACGATTATGCGCTTGCCCATGATTTCCGATTTTTGAGTTACGGTGATTCGTCTTTGCTGATACCGTAACTATTCTCGGAGAATGCACCATTTTCATCGATAAAACCAACAAAAAGCTCTGAATTAATGAACAGCGACAATAACCAGGAAATGTTTCCTCTTGTTGACGAGCAGGGAAACATCATAGGTGCAGCTACCCGCGGTGAATGCCACAACGGAAGCAAACTGCTGCACCCCGTAATTCATCTGCATGTATTCAATTCCAAAGGAGAATTATACCTGCAAAAACGTCCCGAATGGAAAGACATACAACCCGGCAAGTGGGATACCTCGGTAGGCGGACACGTAGATTTAGGCGAAAGCGTAGAAATGGCGCTGAAACGGGAAGTGCGCGAGGAATTAGGGATAACCGACTTCGCACCGGAAACTATCACCAGCTATGTTTTTGAATCTACTCGCGAAAAGGAGCTTGTCTTTGTGCACAAAACCGTATATGACGGAGAGATACATCCCAGTGACGAACTGGATGGCGGACGCTTCTGGAGTACAGAGGAAATTAAAGAAAATATAGGGAAAGGGATATTCACTCCCAATTTTGAGCAAGAGATAGGGAGAATCATTCAGCTGTAACAATATAAAAAACACAGAAACACAAAGAAACAGAGTTTAGCTGTCTACTCTCTGTATCTTTGTGTTTCTGTGTTCTAAAGAACGGTACAATTATTTTGCCAAGTCTTCAATTACTTTCATAATCTGCTGACCGATTTCTTCGGCTGCTTCCGGCGTAGCCGCCTCGCTGTAAACGCGAATAATCGGTTCCGTGTTACTCTTGCGCAGATGTACCCATTTGTCGGGAAAGTCAATCTTTACACCGTCAATATCATTGATTTCTTCGTTCTTATAGATTTCCTTTACTTTGGCAAGGATGGCATCGACATCCGTATCTGGAGTCAGGTCTACACGGTTCTTAGCCATGAAATAGGCCGGATAAGTGGCACGCAATTCGCTAACCTTCTTACCTTCGTGCGCCAGGTGACTGAGGAACAAGGCAATACCTACCAAAGCATCGCGTCCGTAGTGACTGGCAGGATAAATAACTCCACCATTGCCTTCGCCACCGATAACAGCGCCTACCTCTTTCATCTTGGTAGTTACATTCACTTCGCCTACAGCAGAAGCGGAATATTCCTGACCGTACTTACGTGTTACGTCACGCAACGCACGGGTAGAACTCAGGTTGGAAACCGTATTGCCCGGAGTGTGTTTCAACACATAGTCGGCCACGGTAACCAGTGTATATTCTTCACCGTACATCTTACCGTCCTCACAAATCATGGCCAAACGGTCTACATCCGGGTCTACCACAAAAGCAACGTCTGCCTTACCGCCTTTCATAAGGTTCATGATGTCGCCCAGATTCTTTTCCAAAGGTTCCGGATTGTGCTGGAAATTACCGGTAGGCTCGCAGTAGAGTTTCTCCACATGCTTCACTCCGAGCTGTTCCAGCAGTTGCGGAAGAATGATGCCGCCTACGGAGTTTACACAATCGATGGCTACACGGAAATCGGCTTTCCTGATAGCTTCCACATCCACCAGGTCAAGCGCCAACACACTGTCGATATGCTTTTGGTTATAAGTAAGGTCTTTGCGATAAGAGCCGAGCTTGTCCACTTCGGCAAAGTCGAACTCTTCAGCTTCGGCGATACGGAGCACTTCGTTGCCTTCTTCCTTGTTCAGGAACTCTCCTTTCTCATTCAGAAGTTTCAAGGCATTCCACTGCTTGGGATTGTGAGAAGCGGTCAGGATGATACCTCCGCTGGCACCTTCCATGGTAACAGCCAGTTCGGTAGTCGGAGTAGAAGCCAAATCGATGTCCACTACATCCCAGCCCATACCCATGAGCGTGCCTACCACCACATTCTTTACCATCTCGCCCGAGATGCGCGCATCACGGCCTACTACAATTTTGTTGCTTTTTACTGTACACGTTTTGCGGATAAGCGTAGCGTATGCCGAAGTAAACTTCACGATGTCGAGCGGATTCAACCCCTCGCCTGCACCACCGCCTATTGTTCCGCGGATTCCAGAGATAGATTTGATTAGAGTCATAGGTTAATTATTTAAATAAATGGTTAGTTATTTCCAGATTTGAAGTTTCCGGATGTCATAAAAATAAGGGTAGACATATTGCATGGCTGTCTGATGCCCCATCTTGGAAGGAACAATCAGTTTGACATGGGCCATGTTGCGAACATAAGTCAACGGGACAAGCCAGCCTGCCGGAACTGTCGGTGATGAATAATAAGTCATCATATATCCCTGCAGGAATGTCCCTGCAATGGACGAAGAAGTCACCGCATAGCGGAATGCATCTACGGTTTCCACCGCATTCAGATTGGACAATGTGGTATCTTTGTCAAGAATGCTATATTCCATAAAACGCACCAGCACTTCATCGTTGTTTTTCACAGTGTCGGCTGCATTTTCAGAGCCTTTATCCACTATCTGCATGTACACTCCGCTGGCAAGCTGCACATACTCATTCTCCTCGACGTTGGTAGTAGAATCCTGCGCATAGAATTCGGTCTGCGAGATGACCTTGATGCCTTCCTTTTTGATAAAGTCATTTATACCGTCTTTTTCCTCATCAAGCATCTCCGCATAGGTCTTGCCGTCATCACACGCCTGAAAACCCAAGCCGAATGCCAGTAAGGATAAAAAGAATAAAGTAAGTTTCTTCATTTCTGTTATTTAGTAATTTCGTACAAAAATATCTGATTTACCCGAAAGTTAAAAGTTGCAAGTAGAAAGTTCGTATCTTTTAACCTTTACAACCGCTGTTTTTTTATCCTTTGGCATTAAGCAGCGGTTTGAATTTTTCCAATGCAAGTTCCAGCACTTTTTTAGCCTCTTCCAATGTACCGTAAAATTCTCCGCCGGAAGCATTTAAATGCCCGCCGCCATTAAAGAATTCTGTAGCCAGCCGGTTGCAGGGGAAACTGCCTACCGAACGCAGGGATACCTTTATCATCGGCTTTTCCGTATCTTCACGCAGGAAGCAGGAGAAAACGACATTTTTAATGCTCAACGGTATGTTTACAAACCCTTCGCTATCGCCACGGATATAATTGAAATTACCTTGTTCCTTCTTAGTCAGCGTAATCAGGGCGGCACGATGCTCCGGATAGACTTTCATCTGCGACAGCACATGCCCCATAAGACGCAGACGGCTTTCGGAATAGGTGTTGTACACTTTCCGGTAAATATCATCCTTGTCGATACCTTTCGAAAGCAACTCACTGATTATAAAATAAATTTCACGGTTATTGGAGTTGTACGTAAAGCCACCCGTATCGGTCATCATACCGGTATAGATACATTCAGCTCCCTCTTTGGTGATGTCACTGAAATAGCCCATGCGGCAAATCAGGCGGAACACCAGCTCAGAAGTCGAGGATATTTCGGGGTGGGAAATGATGATTCTGCAAAAATCTTCAGGATTCAAATGGTGGTCTACCAGTATCTTCCGCGCAGGAGAAGCCAACACGGCGTCTGCCATAGCATCGATACGGCTGATAGCGTTGAAATCGAGGCAACAGATGACATCGGCTTCCGCTATCAATTTGTCGGCAAACTCTTTATAACGGTCGTACAGAAGTATATCCTTGCTGCCGGGCATCCATTTCAGGAAATCGGGAAAAGCATTGGGAACAATGACAGTCGCATCCTTGTCCTGCGTATTAAGAAAATGCCACAACCCCAGGGAAGAGCCTACTGCATCTCCGTCGGGAGCCACATGGGCAACAATAACTATTTTATCCGCACGTTCCAGCCACTTGGCAAAGTGGTCTATTTTAGATTGTTCTATTACTTTGGTCAACATATAGTTACTCGCTATTTTACAGTTTACGTTGCATATCCGGAACAACTTCGTCTTACCTGCAACAAAAGAAAAGGCAAAAGTACGAAAAAGTTTATGATTTATAATAATATGTGTACAGAACCTTTTTCGGAAAGAGGAAGATAAGGAATTCCCAACCGGATACAATCACTGATAATCCTCTCCCGATAGTATTCGGAAAGAGATGCGTCAATCACTACCGTACCTACTTCAAACAAGGAAACGAGTTCCTGTATATCCCCTTTATAACCGTGAGAAACATACAGATAATCAATAGAAACAGGCACATCGGATATCTTGTTGCCCCAACGGTCGTCGTACAACAGACAAATGCGTTTCCCTGCATAGAAAACGGTTTTGTTACGGACCGAAATATCAGGAAGCAGACAATCTCCCTCAATCACATCAGGACGTTCCAGGCGCAAACGGCCCCAGTAGGAAGAAAGCGAACGTTCCAACCGGGTGACATCGGGCAGTGTATCGGCGCAGACCAGCCATGAAGCGGAGTTATCTGCCAAACAATGCACTGCCGGACAGCCACGGACATTATAAAAAACAATGCTGCGCCGGGGAGCATCTGTGATAAACGCATACGAATGATAAGAGACGCACAGCAGCAGGGCTGACAAAGCGATATATACATTCGCTGCCGTACGCCTCATCCAAACACGGCAGAACAACAACAGGCAACAATAAAACAGGAAGACATCCCATATATCGACCCAAATCCGGTCTATGGAAGCCAAAGGGAGCTGTTCGATCCAACGGAGCAAAGCATTCTGCATCCTTAGCGGTATTTCTACCACATCGGCAAAGAGCTGTTGCAAGACAGGAAAAGGAGTCAGGACAAGCAATATAACAGCCGCATACACAATCAACGAAACCAACGGGATTACCAACAAATTAGTCAAGAGGAAGTGTGTGGAAAAACGTGAGAAATAGAGCATTACCAACGGAGCCGTTCCCACCTGGGCGGCAAGGGAAACAGTAACCAGCCCCCACGCTTTACGCAAAAGACGATTCTTTACCGATAACAACCCGTATAACCCGGGTTGTAACAGTACAATAGCTGCAACAGCCGAAAAAGACAACTGAAACCCTACATCAAACAGCCACACGGGGTTAAACAGCAGCATCAGGAAAGCCGTAACCCCCAATGTATTCAAAGTAAGCTTCCGGCAGGCAGGTATCAGCATGGAGAGTAATCCAAATGAGCACATGACAACCGCACGTACCACGGAAGAAGACAACCCTGTAAGGAAAGCAAATCCCCACAACAAGAGGATTACAGACAGAAACAAAAACGGCTTTAAAAACCGCCACCTAATCCACAAAGGAGACAGGATAAACAGCAACAGGGCGGAAATAAAGCCGATATGCAGCCCGGAAAGTGCCAGTACATGGCTGGCTCCGGCAACCGAATACGTCTCTACGATACTCTCACTCAGCTCTTCTTTGTCTCCTATTGTAAGCGCAGAGAGTACCGCCAATTCATCTCCCCGAAACCCCATATCCCGATATAAAGCAACCAGCCTGCTCCGGCACTCCAAAGCCTGCTGACGAAAAGCGAGAGTGCTGTCGCAACCAATCGCACACCAATGTCCGGCATGTACATACGCTGTTCCGCTTATCCCTTTCCGAAGAAGATAACGGGCGTAATCGAACTCATCCGGATTACCGTTATTGGCAGGTGGAGACAAACAGGTGCACACCAGCAGTTCATCCCCTCTTTTCAAGGAATATGCCGCCGTATCTTTAGGAAAATAAAACAAAAAACTCTTTTCTGAAAAGTTATATAAAAATGTATCTTTCAACACTTCTCCCCGCAAAGCAACGCGAAATAAAATGCTGTTTTTCTTGATTTCCGGCTTTGTCGTAAGAGTAATCCGGTAAGTGGAAGGTTTTTCCGTATTCGGGAATATATATTCGGCTTGCTTCAACTGCACGCTCACTAAAGTCCACCCCAATACAAAACACGCCAAAAACACGACAGCCCCATATAGCTTGCAAAGAATATAATACTTACGGCCAAGAATATATGTCCCTATCAACAGCAGTATGACAGCTATCCACCAACCGGCGGACAGTATGCAAGGACATTTATCCCCATATACTATTCCACCAACCAACGGCATCAACAGTCGCAGGAAAGGATACCGTTGCAAGTTGTCTGTTATCAATAAATATTACAGATTTTTCAAAGCACGGATTGCTTCTGTAGGGTCGGGAGCAGAAAATACGGCATTGCCGGCAACCAAAGCATCGGCTCCTGCATCTACCAGACGGGAGCCTGTATCCAGATTGACACCGCCGTCGACCTCTATCAGGGCTTCCGAACCGGTCACTGTTATCAGTTCGCGCAACTCGCGTACCTTATCAACAGTATGTTCTATAAATTTCTGACCGCCGAATCCCGGATTCACCCCCATTATCAACACCATATAGACATCGTTGATAATATCTCTCAGCATAGATACCGGAGTAGCCGGATTGATAGTAACCGCCGGCAACATTCCCGCTTCGCGGATTTGCTGCACTACCCTATGCAAATGCGGGCATGCCTCATAATGCACGTTCATTATACGTGCCCCCAACGCCTTTACTTCCGGAATGAACTTTTCCGGCTGTACAATCATCAGATGCACATCCAAAGGCTTCTCGGCAAGCTTTGCCACATACTTCAATACCGGAAAACCGAAAGATATGTTGGGAACAAACACGCCGTCCATTATATCGACGTGTACCCAGTCGGCTTCACTACCGTTAATCATTTCAATATCATTTGCCAGGTATGCAAAGTTGGCAGACAATATGGAAGGGGATATTATAGGTTTCATAACAGTTACATTCTAATAGGTTACACGAATTTACAACAGACAAATGTACAAAAAGATTTCGGATAAACGCTTAATGCGCCCGACATTCTCCGGTCAGTTTAAATCCGCGCAACAACTCATCCGTTTTCAGGCGTTTCTTGCCGGGAAGCTGCAAAGCACGCACACCAATCCAACCGTCTGTACCGGCTATGCGAATATACGTCTTACCATCGGTCTGCAAAGTTCCGGGAGCGGATTCATGCGGATGCTCTATCTTCTCTGTTTCAAAGATTTTCAGAACCACCGCCGTTCCGTCGGGCTGTACCAATTCTGTCCACGCAGCCGGATAGGGAGACAAACCACGGATAAAATCATAAATCCGCTTGACAGGCTGGTTCCAGTCGATGCGACAAGTATCCTTGAATATTTTGGGAGCCGGACGCAGTTCGCCCACTACAGCCATTTCTTCCTGCGGAACGGATTTCACCGTATCTGCAAGAATGGCATCCACAGTCTCCGTAACCAGACGTCCGCCAAGCATCATCAACTTATCGTGTACAATACCTACATTGTCCGTATCTGCAATCGGCACACGAACCTGTTGGATGACCTCTCCCGTATCTATCTCATGTTTCAGGAAAAAAGTAGTGATGCCCGTTTCCGTATCACCGTTAATCACCGCCCAATTGATAGGTGCAGCTCCACGATACTGCGGCAGCAACGACGCATGCAGATTGAAAGTTCCCAGACGCGGCATATTCCAAACCACTTCCGGCAACATTCTGAAAGCAACCACAATCTGCAAATCGGCATTCCAGGCACGCAAAGCCTCGACAAACGCTTCATCTTTCAATCTTTCCGGCTGGAGAAGCGGCAGGTCATGCTCCAGCGCATACTGTTTTACCGGAGAGAATTGCACCTTATGTCCACGTCCAGCCGGCTTGTCGGGCATCGTGATTACCCCTACTATATTATATCCGCCTTCTACGAGGCAACGCAAGGGCTCCACCGCAAATTCAGGAGTCCCCATATATACAATCCGTAAATCTTCTTTCTTCATAATCATCTCTTTTAATCTTCCGAGAAATGTACCAATACCTGACGGTACGAGTTAAATATCTTTGATTTGGACACGAAACCGAGATACTTGCCTTCTCCGTCCACCACCGGCAGGTTCCATGCTTTCGTATCGTCAAAAGTGCGCATCACCTGCTCCATGCTGTCCGTATCATAAAGGCGCGCCGGAGCGGAGGTCATCAGTTTGCCTACCGTAAAACGATGATACAGTTCCTGCCGGAACATGATATTGCGTATGTCGTCCAGCAGGACAATACCAATCAGCTTGCCCTCATTGTCCGTCACCGGAAATATGTTGCGGTGTGAGGCGGAGATGGCTTTCACTAACTCGGCAAGGTCCATTTCCGGGTGTACTGCGACAAAGTCTTTCTCTACCACATTCTCCACTTTCATCAGCGTCAACACCGCTTTATCCTTATGGTGTGTCAGCAACTCACCTTTCTTTGCCAGACGCATGGAGTAGATACTGTGCGGTTCGAAAACGATAATCGTCAGATAAGAGCTGACCGCGACTATCATCAACGGCAAGAACAAGTCGTATCCTCCCGTAAGCTCGGCAATCAGGAACACTCCCGTAAGCGGAGCGTGCATAACACCGCTCATCACTCCCGCCATGCCCAGCAAGGCAAAGTTCTTTTCGGGCAGGTAGGCAGTCATCTCAAAATCATTGCTGAAATGGGAAAAAACAAATCCGGCGATGCATCCCAAATACAGAGAAGGCGCAAAAATACCGCCACAACCACCACCGCCGTTCGTTGCGCTCGAAGCGAAAACCTTAAACAGGATTATCAATATCAGATACAGCAGCAGCAAGTGGCTGTGTCCGTAGAAGAAAGAGTTATTCATCACCGTATCCCACTCAACGTTACTTGTACCGTTAAGCAGTAATTCTATCGTATCGTACCCTTCACCGTAAAGCGGCGGGAAAAGGAATATCAAAATACTCAACATAGCGCCGCCCACCAGCAGTTTCTTATAAGGCAGTTTCAGTTTACCGAACATTCCTTCCACCGAATTCATGGCACGGGTAAAGTAGAGGGAAACCAGTCCGCAGAAAATACCCAACATAATCACATAAGGGATACGCTCCAATTCAAAAGCCTGGTCAAGATGGAACTTAAACATGGCTTCCGTGCCCGTCACGATATAAGAAACGGTTGCCGCCGTCACCGCCGAAATCAGTAACGGAAGCAGCGAAGACATTGTAAGGTCTATCATAAGCACCTCCAACGTAAAAACAAGTCCCGCTATCGGAGCTTTGAAAATACCTGCCACGGCCCCGGCAGCGCCACATCCCACCAACAGCATCAGTGTGCGGTGCTCCATTTTGAACAGGCTGCCCAAGTTGGAGCCGATGGCCGAACCGGTAAGCACAATCGGCGCCTCTGCCCCGACCGAACCGCCGAACCCGATTGTTATGGAACTGGCAATAATGGATGACCACGTGTTATGACGTTTGATACGTCCCTGCCTGCGGGATATGGCATATAGAATTTTCGTAACTCCATGACTGATATCATCCTTTACGACATAGCGTACAAACAACCCGGCCAAAAAGATTCCCACCACCGGATATATCAGATACTGGTAATTAGCCTCTGTTGTGTCGAAATTCTCCGTAAGAAAATTTTGTATCCAATGTATCAACAGTTTCAATATCAATGCGGCAAATGCCGTAAAGATACCGACCAGAAAGCTAAGAACCAGGATAAACCGTTTCTCCTTGACATTCTTCTCACGCCAAATGATAAAGCGTTGCAACCAACTTCTCTCTTCTCCAGTCATTTCCTTTATTCACGGATTATTTTAATCACTCCGCCTTTATCCAACTTGATAATGCTGGATGGCTTCGGATTACTTATCTCTTCCTGCCGGTAGCCCACGATATAATCCACCGCTGACTTTACCTCCTCACTTATTTCGCTGAAGTTCTTCGGCGAAGGCTGCCCACTGATATTGGCTGAAGTAGAAACAATTGCCTTACGGAACTGCTGGCAAAGACGCTTGGAGAAATCTTCATTTGTCACTCTGATGCCCACGCTTCCGTCTTCCGCCAGCAAATTTGCCGCCAGATTACGCGCTCCCGAATAAATAATAGTCAACGGTTTGTCTGCCAGGTCTATCAAATCCCACGCCACCTCCGGAACATCCCGGACATAGAAATCCACTTTTACGGAAGAATCCACCAACACCAGCATCGCTTTGCTGTCCTGACGCTGCTTTATTTCATATACACGGCGCACCGCATCTTCGTTGGTAGCGTCACAACCAATACCCCAAATGGTATCGGTGGGGTACAGAATCACCCCGCCTTCCCTCATTACCTGGCAGGCTTTTTTAATGTCTTCTATCATTTCTTACTCTATAAATACAGTGATTAATACGCAAAAGTAGTATTTTTTATTTTGCTATTACCTATCAAACACCTATTTAATTTAGAAAGGGGATAAAACCAACAAACAAACGGCCTCTCCCAACGGAGCAGGCCGCTTTCCATGAAACTAACCATTCATGCTGTGACTCAACGAGCTTTACGGCATGGAGACGTTAAATTTAATCTTATAGGTTTTCACCAAACCCTTATAATCAAATTTCACAACAGCCATCTTTGAGTTCGAATCGGCCTGTGTAATCGTTGTTTTCACACTCTTATCCGTTGCCGTAGCCGACACTTTCGGCAAACCGACTGCATTTGACGGAAGTTCATAAACCGTTTCGTACAGGTCATATCCCAAAATACCGTTACTTTCAGTAGAACGTACGGGAGTTGCCGGCAACTCAATCTGTTTCCCATTAACAGCTATGTTCACTTCGGGAACAACCGGACGGGCTATATCTTTCTTTTTTGAGCTAAATCCTAAACCGATCAGATCAAAAAGTTCTTCTCCCCCTTCGCCTTCGGCAACAAGGAAAATGGCATGTTTCTCATCCAGGTGGTCAACGAACTTAGATACATCAACCGTAAACCGGGTTATCTCCTGTGCCGAATTACCCGGAACGCTTATCTCACCTATTTTTGTTCCTTTCCAGACCGCATTGCTCCATGGACCATCCAACCATACGTTAACCTTGAACGCTTTTGATGTTTTCGGTGTGAGGAAAAGATTAAATGCGGTCTTATTCCCTTTTTGAGTTCCCTTAAACGCTTTCAAGCCCAACTTATCTTTATCCAAGCCACCGAACCCGAAATATTTGTATCCTATTATATTACCATTCTTTACATTTGTGATGGATGCATGGTTATTCCAAATATCCCATGCATCTTGCTGAAGAGCTACATCGGAAAGATAACACGCAAATCCTGCCGAATAATATTGATAAGGATCAAGGCCGAAAATATGGAATCCTTCCGAAGTGACTTCTGCACCCTTATATTCGTTTCCCTGCGCATCCTTAGCTGTCCAAATGCCATCTTTTGCATACGGGTCATACCCCTTGATAGAGACTTTTCCTCCTTCCGACACAGCCTTTTCATCCCATTCCACATGGATTGGAGCCACCATTGCCTGGCGTGCATTTCCGAATCCCCGGGGTGGGCGGTGATAAAACACATACCACTGTCCGTTGATCAGCTCTATACTGCCATGGGTATTATGAGCTGCATTGCTTGTTTCCAAATGGGTACCGTCCTGATTCAGCACCGGTGCGCGTGAATCCACCAATACTCCCCCGCTTTTCCAAGGGCCCAACGGTGAATCGCCATAGGCATAGCGCAAAGTGGAATTTGTCATGCCCAGTCCATATTCCCGTCCGGAATATCCGCTGTAAATCGTGACATACTTATTCCCGATCTTACGAATGGAAGAAGCCTCAAAGAAGTTAAATGCTCCAAGATCTTCCCCCGGGTAAATGTGCGGATATGAAATCGAATCACGCACCATTCCGTTTCTGCGGCCTGCCGGCATAAAATATGGAATGACATCAGTGCCGGGACGTACGGAATACATCGTCTTTTGGTCCAACTGCGCTGCCAACGAACGTTGGAATCCCCAGTAGCCGTATGCCCTAAAACCGATTTCATAGTCAGGATCATCCGGATCCATAACATATTCAATGTAAACAGAAGGGTCAAACCCCATGATACTTCCGGGCAATGTCTTCGTTCCGTCAGCTGTCAGGTTGATAGGAGTGAAAGGTCCGTCGGGACGCTCTCCCTTAGCGACCATCGCTTCCCGGTGCCTGCCGCGGCTATGAGGATACAAATAATATTCCTTCTTACCGTCTTTTCTTCTCACCTCAACAAGATCGGGTGCATACATTACATCCCACTGCCCGCCTATCTGATACGTAAAAA
Organism: Bacteroides sp. NSJ-48; assembly: GCF_014287405.1. Lineage (NCBI taxonomy): Bacteria > Pseudomonadati > Bacteroidota > Bacteroidia > Bacteroidales > Bacteroidaceae > Bacteroides > Bacteroides sp. NSJ-48. The sequence goes on from NZ_JACOOD010000005.1 coordinate 90,348, forward strand.
CTGGTCCTTCGTCACGCCAAGCGGACAAGTCCTCCACAGGTGCCGACCACATTCTTATATCAGCCCCGCAATAGCTCTTAAAGCGGACATCATGCGAACCGATGATATAAGCGCGGTATTTTCCCGGATTATCGGGATCTTCAAAAACGCGCGGCTCGCCATCAGGCAGATGTTCCCATAACGGCAGGTACGGATTGCCCGTTCCCCTGAAAATGAAATTAGAGGTGTTTGCCCCCTCGTCATTAGCTACTGCTTTTGCCTCTGTAAGTCCGCATATAGCCAAAAATAAAAGCAATATTACCAATTTGTTTTTCATGATAATTAATAAGTATGTAAATATTATGTCGCAAATGTACGGCATTACCCCTTATCGGTTTAAGGATCATGTTACACATTTATTTCCCGTTGTTACATCATTCACTAAATATGCTTAAAAACCGGCAAATAAACGCTTCCTTCCCATTTCATAGAAGAGAGAGCGATATAGACAAACCTTTATCCGCACGCACAAATGACAAAAGCCTAAGCAGCTAATATTTTTTGGTTTCCACAGATATAATTACTCACAAAAAAGCTCTATCTTTGCTCAAAATTAGCAATATGCTTTTGTCGTCTTTTTAAGACATTGATTATTTCTATTTTCGCAAACGGCAAACTTTGCCTTTTGCACAACAGATATGACAAACAAGGTTTAAGAGAAAGCAATGGAAGAAGAGATTAAATTTAACCACACATTACCCATACAACTGCGCTTTAACGACGTCGACAAATTCGGTCATGTCAACAATACCGTTTACTTCTCTTTCTATGATTTAGGCAAGACAGAGTATTTTGCTTCCGTATGCCCGCATGTCGACTGGCAGAAAGACGGAATTGTCGTAGTCCACATCGAAGCCAACTTCCTTGCCCAGATTTACGGCTCCGACCACATTGCCGTACAGACCGCCGTGACCCAAATAGGCACGAAGAGTTTTCATCTTGCGCAACGTGTCATAGATATCGAGACGCAGGAAGTAAAATGTATATGCACTTCCGTCATGGTAGCTTACGACCTTAGCAAACACGAATCCAAACCGCTGACAGAAGAGTGGATAGAAGCTATCTGCAAATACGAGGGGCGGGATTTACGAAAAAAATAACGCAATACCGCCCCTATCGCATAAAATTCAAATCACTGGCTGAATATTATTTCACCGTAACCAGTACAGGTGCATGGTCAGACAAAAAAGCATCTCCTTCCGTCTCGGCAAGCACACCGTATTTCAGGACTTTAAGTCCATTACGTACAAATACGTAATCAATCAACGGACGCTCCTCATAGGGAATCTTTCCGTAATTATGAAAGCTCCAGGACGGGCCGTAGACAATGGGAGATATTTCCCGCGCATCGGTCAGATGTTTTGGATTCCCCGTATCGGTCACGTGCCTGATAACATCCGATTCCGGCGCTGCATTAAAATCACCTGTTACGATTACAGGAGCCCCACCGCTCAGTTCATTCACTTTATCCAACATAAGGCTCACACCTTCACGACGTGCCGCAACACCCACATGATCCAAATGTGTATTCAACGCAAAATACTCCTTACCGGAAACCTTATCCTTCAGTTTTGCCCATGAAGCCATCCGCTCACAAGCACCGTCCCAGCCTTTAGAACCGGCAACCTCCGGCGTTTCACTCAACCAGAAATTGCCCGAATCAAGCAATACAAAGCGTTCTTTCTTATACCAAAGCGCACTGTACTCCCCTTTTTCCTTTCCATCTTCACGCCCTACTCCAACCACATCATATTCCGGCAAACGCTGTTTCAAATCTTCCAACTGATTATGAAGCACTTCTTGCGTACCTAATATATCGGCATCGTAGAAATGAATGGCAGTAGCCGCACGGTCTCTTCTGTATTGCCAACTGTTCAGACTATCCCCCGGATTATCATAACGGATATTGAAAGACATTACATTAACAGGTAACGATGCGGTTTCCTGTTGTTTCACCTGGCAGCAGGATGCCATCCCAAAAGACAAAAACAATAAAAGAATGTTTCTCATAATACTATTATATTTATCGGTTAATAATTCTATTTTATTCCAATACAAACTGCAAATGATTATCCGTACTGCGTCCCTCGTCAAAAGTAAAACCTTCCCACGAGAAACCTCTCAAATCTTCGGGGCATCCAATGCGATTTTTGATGATGTGACGCACCATCTCCCCTCTACACATCTTCGCATAAATGACAACGGTCTTTAACTTTCCGCCTTTCCACACTTGAAAGTCTGGAGTAACCACACGCACCTCCGACTCCACCCGTTTCCAGTCGAATAAATCCTTCATCTCACCACTTGCCAAGTTGACCAGTATACCGCCCCGTTTCTTGATTTCTTCTATGAAATAGTCCGTCAGCAGCGGTTTCCAATAATCAAACATGGTGATACCGCCTTTCTCCGGCAGGCGCACATCTCCCTCCAGACGATAAGGTCTGATACCGTCCAGCGGACGGAGCAATCCGTAAAGAAAAGAGGTGATACGGAGATGTTCCTGTGCATAACGGAAGTCATCAGCCGTAAAATCCTTTGGTAGGATGCGTTTGAAAACAGCTCCCGTATATACACCGATTGCCGGCATAGGGTGATTGTCTTCCGAACAAAAGTCATGAAAACGTACCTTGTTTTCCGCAGCAATCTTAGCATTCACCTTCAAGAGTTTTTCCAGTTCTGCGGCAGAAACCTGTGACATTTCCAACGCATTCCGTACAGCTTCCGCTTCAAAATACGGAACGGTAACTTCGGGCACTTTCAAAGAACAGTGCGATGTCATGGTCTTGGCACAAGAGATAAAAGTGAGCATAGGCATATTTCCTTTATTTGAAGAGAGTCCAAACGAACTCTTAGACACCACAAAAATAAAAGGATTTCAGGAGAGAAAGCGCATCATTAAGAATATTTTCCATAGAATTCACATCGGTTTCAAGAGTTTTTCATACCTTTACAGCTTGTTGGAGAAATAGCGCACAGCAATCGGATAACACTAAGTTCCCCTTATTCTCCGGCACTTGGCGATAGAAAAAGAAAAAATAATATATAAAATGACTCACAAATGGAATTATTTACCCATTACATCCGATCAGGCAGAAGCAAGCCAACGACTGGCCCAGGAATTAGGGATTAGCCCTGTACTTGGGAGATTGCTGGTGGAGCGGGGAATAACGACAGCAACAGCTGCCAAGAAGTTTTTCCGCCCGCAACTACCGGATTTGTACGACCCGTTCCTCATGAAAGATATGGACGTGGCCGTAGAACGCCTGAACAAGGCAATGGGAAAGAAAGAGCGCATTCTGATTTATGGAGATTACGATGTAGACGGAACCACCGCCGTGGCCCTGGTCTATAAGTTTATTCAACAGTTCTATTCGAACATAGATTATTACATACCCGACCGTTACAACGAGGGATATGGCGTTTCGACACAAGGTGTGGACTATGCCTCCAAAACCGGTGTGGGACTGATTATCGTGCTGGACTGCGGCATCAAGGCTGTAGACGAAATTGCATACGCCAAGGAAAAAGGCATCGACTTCATCATCTGCGACCACCACGTACCCGATGAAGTGTTGCCCCCTGCCGTAGCCATACTGAACGCCAAGCGCGAAGACAACACCTATCCTTACGAGCATCTTTCGGGCTGCGGAGTAGGTTTTAAATTTATGCAGGCATTCGCCATCAGCAACGGCATCGAATTCCATCATCTGATTCCGCTGCTGGACTTGGTGGCAGTCAGCATCGCCTCGGACATCGTACCGATTATGGGAGAGAACCGCATACTTGCCTATCACGGTTTGAAACAGCTCAACAGTAATCCGAGCGTAGGGCTGAAGGCCATTATCGACGTATGCGGACTGTCGGAAAAAGAAATCACCGTCAGCGATATAGTATTCAAGATAGGTCCGCGTATCAACGCCTCCGGACGTATCCAGAACGGCAAGGAAGCCGTAGACCTGCTGACGGAAAAGGACTTCTCGATTGCTCTGGAAAAGGCCGGACAAATCAACCAGTATAACGAAACCCGCAAAGACCTTGACAAGACCATGACCGAAGAAGCCAATCAAATCGTAGTCGGTCTGGAAGGACTCGCAGACCGCCGCTCCATCGTGTTGTACAACGAGGATTGGCATAAAGGAGTAATCGGAATCGTCGCTTCCCGCCTGACGGAAGTATATTACCGCCCCGCCGTAGTACTGACACGCACGGATGATATGGCTACCGGATCGGCACGTTCCGTTTCCGGTTTCGATGTATACAAAGCCATCGAGTACTGCCGGGATTTACTGGAAAACTTCGGCGGACATACCTATGCTGCCGGTCTGTCCATGAAAGTGGAAAACGTACCCGCTTTCACCGAACGTTTCGAAGAATTCGTATCCCGGCATATTCTGCCGGAACAGACCAGCGCCGTAATCGACATCAATGCCGAAATCGACTTCCGGGATATCACTCCCAAATTCTGCAATGATTTGAAGAAGTTCAACCCCTTCGGTCCCGACAATACCAAGCCCGTATTCTGTACTCACAACGTGTACGACTACGGAACCAGCAAAGTCGTAGGACGCGACCAGGAGCATATCAAGCTGGAACTGGTGGACAACAAATCGAACAATGTAATGAACGGCATTGCTTTCGGGCAGAGTTCTCACGTGCGCTACATCAAGACCAAGCGTTCGTTCGACATCTGTTACACCATTGAGGAAAACACCCACAAACGGGGAGAAGTACAATTGCAAATTGAAGATATAAAGCCGAATTAAGCCGAAGAAGACGGGAGAATATTCTCTTTGTGTTTTTCCTTTAGGCACGGATTACACGGATTTTACTGTTTTTTAGTCTATAAAGTCCGTGTAATCCGCACCTGAAATATCATCATTATATATAGTATCACACACCCTTTTTATCTTTCAACTTTGCAACCATGTCCTCGCAGCCCGATGCCTCCCAACTTTCAACTCTCAACTCCCGAATCCTAAAACAGTATTGGGGATATGACCGTTTTCGGGGTATCCAGGAAGATATCATCGACAGCATCAGCAAGAATAAGGATACCTTGGGACTAATGCCTACGGGTGGCGGCAAGTCCATTACTTTCCAAGTCCCGGCACTTGCTAAAGAAGGAATGTGCCTGGTGATTACCCCCCTGATAGCCCTGATGAAAGACCAGGTACAAAATTTGAAGAAGCGGGGTATCAAGGCACTTGCCATCTACTCCGGCATGAGCCGGCAGGACATCATCATCACCCTTGAAAACTGTATATTCGGCAACTATAAGTTCCTCTATATCTCACCCGAACGTCTGGATACGGAACTATTCCGCACCAAATTGCAGAAAATGCACATCAGCATGATTACAGTAGACGAAAGCCACTGTATCTCGCAATGGGGGTATGACTTCCGCCCCGCCTATCTGAAAATCGCAGAGATACGCGAACTGCTGCCGGATGTCCCCGTTTTGGCGCTGACTGCCACTGCAACCCCCGAAGTAGTAAAGGATATCCAAGCCCGTCTGCATTTCCGTCACAAGAATGTATTCCGCATGAGCTTCGAGCGGAACAACCTCGCTTATATTGTTCGCAAAACGGAGAACAAGACTGCCGAACTGTTGCATATACTGCGCAGCATGCCCGGCAGTGCTATTATATACGCACGCAACCGCCGCCGCACCAAGGAAATTACCGAACTGCTGAACAACGAGCACATCACAGCCGATTTCTACCATGCCGGACTGGACGATGCCACCAAAGACATCCGCCAGCACCGCTGGCAATCCGGCGAAAGCCGTGTCATGGTGGCAACCAATGCTTTCGGCATGGGCATAGACAAACCGGACGTGCGCATCGTTATCCACATGGACCTGCCCGACTCCATAGAAGCCTACTTCCAGGAAGCCGGAAGAGCCGGACGTGACGGACAAAAGGCATATGCCGTCATCCTATATGCCAAGTCGGACAAGACCACACTGCACAAACGCATCCTCGACACCTTTCCGGAGAAAGAATATATCAGAGACGTTTACGAACATCTCCAATACTATTACCAAATGGCAATGGGTGACGGGCTGGATTGCGTGCGCGAATTCAACATCGAAGATTTCTGCCGCAAATTCAAGTACTTCCCCGTACCGGTGGACAGTGCTTTGCGAATCCTGACCCAGGCGGGCTATCTGGAGTACACCGCCGAACAGGACAGCACCTCACGCATCCTCTTCACCATACGCAGGGATGAACTCTACCGGCTGCGCGAAATGGGTGAAGACATGGACAGGCTCATACAAGCCGTGCTTCGTTCCTATACCGGAGTATTCACAGACTATACCTATATCAACGAAGCTTCGCTTGCCATATGCACAGGACTTACCCGCCGGCAAATCTACGAAATGCTGGTTCACCTTGCCAAACTGCGCATCGTAAGCTATATTCCCCATAAAAAGACACCTTATATAATATACACGCGCGAACGCGTGGAAGCACAGCGCATCCATATCTCCCCGGAAGTATACGAACACCGGAAAGCACGCTATGAAACGCGCATCAATGCCATGCTCGACTACGTGACCAACGACACCGTATGCCGCAGCCGTATGCTGCTGGACTACTTCGGGGAAAGAAACGAACATAACTGCGGACAATGCGACACCTGCATCAGCCTGCGCAGCAAACCGGGAGCTTCTGAACAACCGGACCGGAAAACGCTTTGTGCAAAAGTATGCGGGATATTGTCCCGTGAGTCCCTGACTCCCGCCGGCCTGCTCAAACAACTTCCAATGGACAAAGAGCTTCTGACCGAAATATTGCACCGGTTATTGGACGAAGGAAAAATTATTGCCGTTGACGGAATACTGCAAATCAAAAAATAAATCATTACTTTTGTGCAGTGCATCAGCACACCAATCCTATCAACCTATTAAAAACATAACTAAAACAACATCATAATCATGGGATTCTTTAAATCGTTCTTCTCCGGCAAGCCGGCAAATCCGGAAGAGGAAAAACAGAAAAACAATCAGAAGAACTTCGAGATATTCAAGTACGACGGTATGCGTGCCCAACGTATGGGACGCGCTGACTATGCCATCAAATGTTTCACCGAAGCCCTTGCGCTGCAAGAGGATTTCGAGACTATGGGCTATCTGGTACAAGTATACATCCAGTCCAACGAACTGGATGAAGCCCGCAAGCTTTTGGAAAGAATGATCCGAACAGAACCGGAGCATACCTCTACTTTACTCACCCTTGCCAACGTCTGCTACATGCAGGAGGACTATGCCGCCATGGCGGAAGCTGCCAAGAAAGCCATTGCCGTTGAAGAAGGCAATGCCATGGCGCACTATCTGCTGGGAAAAGCCGACAACGGCCAGAATGACGGCATCATGTGCATCGCCCACCTCACAAAAGCCATCGTACTCAAGGACGACTTCACCGAAGCCCGTCTGCTGCGTGCCGAGGCTCTGACGAAGATGCAGCAGTACAAAGAGGCCATGGAAGACATCGATGCCATACTCGCCCAAGACCCGGACGATGAAAACGCCATACTGCTTCGCGGAAAGATAAAGGAAGCGACCGGTGCGGAAGCCGAAGCGGAAGCCGACTATCTTCATATAACGGAACTGAATCCATTCAACGAACAGGCATTCCTCTACTTGGGACAGTTGTACATCGTCCAGAAAAAGCTGACCGAAGCCATCGCCTTGTTTGATGAAGCTATCGAGCTGAATCCCGACTTTGCCCAAGCATACCACGAACGCGGCCGCGCCAAACTGCTGAACGGCGACAAGGAAGGCTCCATGGAAGACATGAAACGCGGATTGGAACTTAACCCGAAAGAATTGCTGGATTTCAACGGACAATACGGCAATCTGCCGGGCAATAATACGACAAATGTATTAGGATTATAAAACATTATCTATAAAATGATGCAATTATCAAAAAAAACATCGGTTTTTATTTGCATCTAAAAGAAAAGTGTTACATTTGCCACATAATTCAAAACGAAAAGCAAGAATGAAATCATTTACTTATGCATATTACTTCTTTTTTTACTTTTACTTTAGCCGGAAAGTAGAGCGGGAGTTTGTATGTATCAAGTGACAGTGATGCTTAAAACAGAATAGAGAACTAAGTAATATATAAAGTCCCGCTCCAGTGTATGGAAGCGGGATTTTTTTGTAGCATAAATCAAGAAAAGAGAGTCAGGAATGAAAAAGGTAGCCATTCAAGGAACATTAGGTTCGTATCACGACATTGCCGCACACAAGTACTTCGAAGGAGAAGAAATACAGCTTATCTGCTGCGCCAGCTTCGAGGACGTATTTGCTGCTGTCAAACAGGACAGTCAGACCATAGGCATGCTGGCAATAGAAAATACGATTGCAGGCAGCTTACTGCACAACAATGAACTCCTGCGCCAAAGCGGCACACAGATTGTAGGCGAATACAAATTGCGCATCTCGCATAGCTTTGTTTGCCTGCCCGACGAGGATTGGGACGACATCACGGAAGTCAACTCCCACCCCATCGCCCTGATGCAGTGCCGTGAGTTCCTCGGACAGCATCCCCGCATCAAGGTAGTGGAAGGCGAGGACACCGCTCTCAGTGCAGAAATCATCAGGAAAGAAAACCTGAGAGGACATGCCGCCATTTGTTCCAAAGCCGCCGCCGAACGTTACGGCATGAAGGTGTTGCAGGAAGGTATCGAAACCAACAAACACAACTTCACCCGCTTTCTGGTTGTGGCAGACCCCTGGCAAGTGGACGAGCTGAGCCGCCACCGCAACAAGGAAGTGAACAAGGCAAGCATGGTATTCACGTTGCCGCATACCGAGGGAAGCCTTTCGCAAGTATTGTCCATCCTGTCTTTCTACCGCATCAACCTGACAAAGATACAGTCACTGCCCATCATCGGACGCGAATGGGAATATCAATTCTATGTAGACATAGTTTTCGACAATGTGCTGAAGTATAAACAATCTATCGTGGCTATCACCCCACTGACCAAAGAACTTAAAATATTGGGAGAATATGAAGACGGAAAATCAACTATCTAAAATAAAGCCAGCCGACCGGCTGGCAAGCGTAAGCGAATACTATTTCTCTAAAAAGCTGAAAGAAGTGGCACAGATGAACGCCGAAGGCAAGGATGTAATCAGCCTGGGCATCGGCAGTCCCGACATGCCCCCTTCGGAGAGTACCATACAGACGCTTTGCGATGCGGCCCGCAACCCCGACGGACATGGCTACCAGCCTTATGTGGGTATTCCCGAACTGCGCCGTAGCTTTGCCGGCTGGTATAAGAGATGGTACGGCGTAGAGCTGGATCCGAATACAGAAATACAGCCGCTCATCGGCTCCAAGGAAGGTATCCTGCATGTTACGCTGGCTTTCGTCAACCCGGACGAACAGGTGTTGGTTCCCAATCCCGGCTATCCCACCTATACTTCATTGAGCAGGATACTGGGCGCAGAGGTCGTAAACTATAACCTGAAAGAGGAGAACGGCTGGATGCCCGACTTCGACGAGCTGGAGAAGATGGATATGAGCCGCGTAAAACTGATGTGGACCAACTACCCCAATATGCCGACAGGAGCAAACGCCACACCGGAACTGTACCGAAAACTGGTGGACTTTGCACGCCGCAAGGACATTGTCATCGTCAACGACAACCCGTACAGCTTTATTCTGAACGAACACCCTATCAGTATTCTCAGCATTCCGGGCGCGAAAGAGTGCTGCATCGAATTCAACTCCATGAGCAAGAGCCACAACATGCCGGGCTGGCGCATCGGTATGCTCGCCTCTAATGCAGACTTTGTACAATGGATACTGAAAGTGAAGAGCAACATAGACAGCGGTATGTTCCGTGCCATGCAACTTGCCGCAGCCAATGCCCTGGAAGCCGGCGAGGAATGGTACGAAGGCAATAACAAGAACTACCGCAACCGTCGCCAACTGGCAGGAGAGATTATGCGTGAACTGGGATGTACTTACGATGAGAACCAAGTAGGCATGTTCCTTTGGGGAAAGATACCCGACAGTTGCGCCGATGTAGAGGAACTGACCGAACGGGTATTGCACGAAGCGCGCGTATTCATCACCCCGGGATTTATCTTCGGCAGCAACGGAAAGAGATATATCCGCATCTCGCTCTGCTGCAAGGACGACAAACTGGCGGAAGCGTTGAAACGCATCAAAGAAATGAGATAAATCATTACAGAAAAACAGCTTATTAATAAAACCGATTCATCCGCTTAATAAATCTCTTCAAGATTTTACTATAATTCTTGAAAAATTATAGTAAAATTCTACTCGAATTTATTAATAGCCTGAAAACCCGCTATTAGGAAAGGGATGCAGAAGCGAGAGTAACGGTTTGGAAATATTTATACAACCGAATATAATTAAACAAATAAAGAATATGGAACTTGAATTAGAATCAATCTTGTTGCCGGGTATCGAGGAGAAGCGTCCTCTGGTTATTGCCGGTCCATGCAGTGCAGAGACGGAAGAACAAGTTATGGACACCGCCAGGCAATTGGCTGCCAAAGGTATGAAGATATTCCGCGCAGGCATCTGGAAACCCCGTACCAAACCGGGCGGTTTCGAGGGTGTAGGCGTAGAAGGGCTTGCCTGGCTTAAAGAGGTGAAGAAAGAAACAGGCATGTATGTATCCACCGAAGTGGCCACAGCCAAGCATGTGTACGAATGCCTGAAAGCCGGAATAGATATACTCTGGGTGGGTGCCCGCACTACCGCCAATCCTTTTGCCGTACAGGAAATAGCAGATGCCCTGAAAGGCGTGGATATCCCGGTCTTGGTAAAGAACCCCGTAAATCCGGATCTGGAATTATGGATAGGTGCCATGGAACGCATCAACAATGCCGGATTGAAACGCCTGGGAGCTATTCACCGCGGTTTCAGCAGCTACGACAAGAAGCTATACCGCAACCTGCCGCAATGGCATATTCCCATCGAACTGCGTCGCCGCATTCCAAACCTGCCCATCATCTGCGACCCCAGTCATATCGGCGGAAAACGCGAGTTGGTTGCCCCGCTTTGCCAGCAGGCTATGGACCTGGGCTTTAATGGTCTGATTGTGGAAAGCCACTGCAACCCGGACTGCGCGTGGAGCGATGCCGCCCAACAGGTTACGCCGGATGTATTGGACTACATTCTCAACCTGCTCGTTATCCGCAAGGAGACGCAAAGCACCGAAAACCTCAGCGAATTGCGTAAGCAGATTGACGAATGCGATAATAACCTTATCCAGGAACTGGCCAAAAGGATGCGCATAGCCCGTGAAATCGGCACCTACAAGAAGGAACACGATATGACGATTCTGCAAACGGGACGCTATAACGAGATTCTCGAAAAACGCGGCTCGCAGGGTTCGCTCTGCGGCATGGATTCCGAGTTTATCAAGAAAGTGTTTGAAGCGATACACGAGGAGAGTGTGAGACAACAAATGGAAATAATCAATAAGTGATAATTTCGTAGATTGAGGGTAGAAGCAAATAGTAAGTGGATTGTAGTTTTGACATACCTTCGGTTTTTATAACAGTCAGAAAATTATGCGAATATTAATACTCGGAGCCGGCAAAATGGGCTCCTTCTTCACAGATATTTTAAGTTTTCAACACGAGACGGCCGTGTTCGACGTCAATCCGCACCAACTGCGTTTCGTCTATAACACCTACCGTTTCACCACGCTGGAAGAAATCAAGGAATTTGAACCGGAACTGGTAATCAATGCCGCTACGGTAAAATATACCCTGGAAGCTTTCCGGCAGGTGTTGCCTGTGCTTCCCAAAGACTGCATCATCAGCGACATCGCTTCGGTAAAGACCGGACTGAAAAAATTCTACGAAGAAAGCGGTTTCCGTTATGTGTCGACACATCCTATGTTCGGCCCTACTTTTGCCAGTCTGAGCAACTTGAATACAGAAAATGCCATCATCATCAGCGAGGGTGACCATCTGGGCAAAATCTTCTTTAAAGATTTATACCAGACCATGAAACTCAATATCTTTGAGTACACCTTCGACGAACATGATGAAACGGTGGCCTACTCCTTGTCCATTCCGTTTGTTTCGACTTTCGTGTTTGCAGCAGTCATGAAGCATCAGGAAGCTCCGGGAACTACATTCAAGAAACACATGGCCATTGCCAAAGGCCTGTTGAGCGAGGATGACTATCTGTTACAGGAGATTCTGTTCAATCCCCGCACCCCCTCACAAGTAGAGAATATACGTCTGGAACTGAAACAACTACTGGAGATTATCACCAACAAGGATGCGGAAGGAATGAAGAAGTATCTGACGAAGATCAGAGAAAAAATTAAGTAATTAGTGATTAGGGGTTAGTGATTAGCGATTAGTACCATACGGCATAATAGCGCAGCCTGCTAATCTCTAATCACTAACCTCTATTTTTTTGCAGAGGCTGATTTTATGTGTAACTTTGTGCTCGAATCATGATAGACCAACCCACCATAGACAGAATTCTGGATGCGGCACAAATCGTTGATGTCGTGTCAGACTTCGTCACGCTGCGGAAACGCGGAGTGAACTATGTAGGTCTGTGCCCGTTCCACGACGATAAAACCCCGTCGTTCTACGTATCGCCAGCCAAGGGACTGTGCAAATGCTTTGCCTGCGGCAAGGGCGGCAATGTAGTTCACTTCATCATGGAGCACGAACAGATGTCCTACCCTGAGGCACTGAAATACCTTGCCAAGAAATACGGCATCGAGGTCAAGGAACGGGAGTTGTCCAACGAGGAAAAGCTCGTTCAGAGCGAGCGCGAAAGCCTTTTCATCGTCAACCAGTTTGCCCGCGACTATTTCCAGAATATCCTGCATAACCATGTAGACGGACGCAGCATCGGTATGGCTTATTTCCGTAACCGCGGATTCCGGGATGACATCATCGAAAAATTCCAGTTGGGATACTGTACCGAAAGCCATAATGCCATGGCGGAAGAAGCCTTGAAGAAAGGATATAAGAAAGAATTTCTCGTCAAGACCGGACTCTGCTACGAAACGGACGACCACCAACTGCGCGACCGTTTTTGGGGACGCGTAATCTTTCCCGTACATACCTTATCGGGTAAAGTGGTGGCTTTCGGCGGCCGTGTACTTGCCAGTGCCACAAAAGGAGTCAAGGTGAAGTATGTCAACTCTCCCGAATCGGCAATTTATCATAAAAGCAACGAACTGTACGGTATCTATTTCGCCAAGCAGGCTATTGTGAAGCAAGACCGTTGCTTCCTGGTGGAAGGCTATACAGACGTCATATCCATGCACCAATCCGGTATAGAAAATGTGGTGGCCTCTTCGGGCACTGCGCTGACACCGGGGCAAATCCGTCTGATTCACCGCTTCACCAACAACATGACCGTATTGTACGACGGGGATGCAGCCGGTATCAAGGCTTCTATCCGGGGTATCGACATGCTGCTGGAAGAAGGCATGAACATTAAAGTGTGCCTCCTGCCCGACGGAGACGACCCGGACTCTTTTGCCCGCAAACATAACTCGACCGAGTTCCAGCAATTCATACAGGAGCATGAAACAGACTTTATCCGTTTCAAAACCAACCTGCTGCTGGAAGATGCAGGCAAAGACCCTATTAAACGTGCCGAACTAATCGGTAATCTTGTACAAAGCATCTCGGTCATCCCCGAAGCGATTGTGCGCGATGTGTACATCAAAGAGTGCGCCCAGCTACTGCGGGTGGAAGACAAACTGTTGGTTTCCGAAGTTGCCAAACGGCGTGAAATGCAGGCTGAAAAGCGTGCCGAACAGGCAGAACGGGAACGTAGAAACGCCGGCAGGCAGGCTGAAAGCACACAGAATGCAACAGGCGCCAAAAGTTCGACTCCTGCCGCCCCGACAACGGCAGACTCAACCCCAACTGTTGCCGGAGAGCCTTCCGAGCACAATGAGGATGCACCGTTCCCGCCGGAAGACAGCTATATATCCTTTATTCCGCAAGAAGGAAAAGAGGGGCAGGAATTCTATAAATACGAACGGCTGATTCTTCAAATGATTGTGCGCTATGGCGAAAAAGTGATGTGCAATGTAACCAATGAAGAAGGGCAGGAAATACCGGTGAGCGTAATTGAATATGTCGTCAGCGACCTGAAGCAAGACGAGTTGTCATTCCACAACCCGCTGCATCGCCAAATACTGACCGAAGCCGCCGCACATATACATGACGCCGGATTTACAGCCGAACGTTATTTTCTGGCTTATCCGGACCCTGCCATCAGCAAACTGAGCGTGGAACTTATCAGCAACCGTTACCAGCTGAGCAAATACCATTCAAAAAGTCAGAAGATAGTAACCGATGAAGAACGTCTTTACGAGCTGGTTCCGGCATTAATGATAAACTTCAAGTATGCCATTGTCAGCGAAGAGCTAAAGCACATGATGTCTGCCCTGCAAGACCCTGCCATCGCCAACGACGAAGAGAAATGCAACGCCATTATGAAACGCTACAGCGAAATGCGCGAAGTGCAGAGTATTATGGCAAAACGGTTGGGAGACCGGGTGGTACTCCCCTGACATTAAGAAGTGTGGCGGATAAGGTTCATAAACTCTTCACGCGTCTTAGCCTGATTGAAAGCCCCCGTAAAGTCGGAAGTGGTGGTTATTGAATTCTGCTTCTCCACGCCACGCATCTGCATGCACATGTGTTTCGCCTCTACCACGACCATCACGCCCAAAGGATTCAACGTTTCCTGAATACACTCCTTTATTTGGAGCGTCATACGTTCCTGTACTTGCAAGCGGTGAGAGAAGATATCCACCACACGGGCAATCTTGCTCAAACCTGTAATGTAGCCGTTGGGAATATAAGCCACATGCGCCTTGCCGTAGAAAGGCAGCATATGGTGTTCACAGAGAGAAAAGAAATCAATGTCTTTCACAATCACCATCTGATTATAATCTTCCTTGAACTTGGCGGAGCGGAGTACTTCGTGCGGGTCCATAGAGTACCCCTTAGTCAGTGCCAGCATGGCTTTGGCTACCCGTTCCGGTGTTTTCAGCAACCCTTCACGCTCAGGGTCTTCACCTAACAAAGTCAATATATGATGATAATGTTCTTTCAGTTCGTCCAATGAAGGAGATACGATTTCTTCTTTTCCTAACATGAGAAAGTGAGGGGGATAATTATGAGTTATGAATTAAAGGGGGATATTTATCTGATCTTTCACGATAGACACTTCCTTGAAAGCACCGGTGGCACGCAGTTGGCGCATCATGGCATCCGCTTCCTCAATGCTACGGAAGTCGCCTGCACGGCACAACCAGCGGGGCGGGTTGAAAGATGTATAAACGGGAAGGTCAGGAAAACGCTCTTTTATATTGGAAGCCACCGAATAGGCTTCATTCTTGGCCTGACGGGTGTTATTACCGGCATATACCTGTACGCGATAGCCCGAACTTTTAATCACTTTCCGGTCGTCCGAACCGGTAGGGATATACTCCGAACCTATCAGTGCCCCGATACGGGCATCCTGATGAATGGACACTTTACCCTGCCCCGGCACATTACGTTCCAGACTCTTTACGATGTTATTCTGCGCCACAGATATAGCGGCAAAGGCAAAACATGCAATTAAAAGCAAACCGAGTTTCTTCATAAAAGAGTGTTTTATACAGTTTTAAAAACAAGCTTTAAACATGAAGAGTCGGAAGTTGGCCTTCCTTTGGATACGGCAACTTCCGGCTCTCTGTTATTAATTAAAAGCGTCGATGATACCCTTGAAGTCAGCAACCTTCAAAGCAGCACCACCAATCAGGCCACCGTCTACATCAGGATTTGCAAACAGTTCCTTTGCATTGGAAGGCTTGCAGCTACCACCGTAGAGGATAGAGCAGTTTTCAGCGATTTCCTTGCCATACTTCTCGGCAACGGCAGAACGAATGAAAGCATGGATTTCCTGTGCCTGTGCCGGAGTAGCAGTCTTGCCTGTACCGATGGCCCAAACCGGTTCGTAAGCCAAGATAATCTTGGAGAAATCTTCGGCAGACAGAGAGAATACAGATGCCAACTGAGCGGCAACCACTTCATTCTGCTTGTTAGCTTCACGTTCTTCCAGCACTTCACCGATACAGAAAATCGGAGTCAGACCGTTGGCCAAAGCCAATTTTACTTTTTCTTCCAGGATTTCCACTGTTTCACCGTAGTAAGCACGACGTTCCGAGTGACCGAGGATTACATACTTGGCACCGGTAGAAGCAACCATAGCGGCTGATACCTCACCTGTATATGCACCAGATTCCTTATCTGCACAGTTTTCTGCACCTACACCGATTTTGGCAGCATCTACCAGCGGAGTAACAGATGCCAGGTGAATAAACGGAGTACAGATGATTACATCACAATTAGGCTTTTCGTTAGCCAACGCTTCATTCAGTTCTTTTGCAAGAGCAATACCCTCCTGAAGGGTTTTGTTCATTTTCCAGTTTCCTGCAACAATGTTTTTTCTCATTTTGTTTTAATTATTAAAAGGGTTGATATATCTGCTATTCAAAGATTTACAATTTGTCATTCTCCCGATTGTCCGAGGATTGGGCGGCTTGCCGCTCCCTGCATTTTCTTTCTCTCCGCTTGATTATCAGAATATCAATGCCGACAACCAGCGTCAAAGGTACAATAAACCACAATAATACGTAGCCAATGGTGTGCAATTTATTTTCCTGTTTCTGCTGTCCCAACTCTAATTTATCCAGACTATCGTTCAGTACATATTCATCGGGAAGTTGGTTATCGCTCCATTTATTCAGGATTGTACCGTCTTTTATCAGCAGCAGGCCGGGATTGGAACGGATAATCGTTTTCAGGGTAATATCATCCATCTGGCAGAACGGGTATTCCGCACCGGTTCTTTCACGCCACATCTCAATTTCTTCATCCGGTGAGGAAGTCAGCGCATAAAAACCGTAGCCGTGCTCCACACTGTAATCATAGATTTCATTGATAAGGTCGATATTGCTATCGTCCGCTTCCTCTATCCGGTGGGCTACCAATAAAAAGGTATATCCTTTGTCGGTCAGTACACTGTCGGTTATATCTTCCCCCGTGCCCAGGCTTATCATGGAGAAGTCATGAATGGGTGGTTCATAGCCTTTTTCTTTCAAGACGGTACGCGTTTCAACAAAAGTCCATGTGCTGTCCGGATAATTATCCAATGTAAACTCCTGTTGCCTGCCGTCTTTCTCCAATACAAAGCGGCTCTCGAATACACTCGGTTTCGCCCCTTCGGGAATCTCCATACCCGCCTTTATATCCGCTCCAATCTTATAAGGGCGGAAGTCCAGTACCGGCAGATATTCCAAACAATAAAAAGAAAGTGCAAAGACAAACAAAAGCGTGTATAAGGACACCATCCATTCTATCTTCAGCGTAACGAAGCGAAACATGAGTTTCCGCTCCCGGAATACCGCTATCGCTGCAATCAGCAATACGATATTCTTCCCGAATGTCTGCCAGTTCGTCAACACCCACGCATCGCCAAAGCATCCGCAGTCGGATACGGGATTTGCCAAAGCAAGATACAAGGTCAACGGAGTCATTACGCTCATCAGGAGAAGCGCCAAGGTCGACGCAATCTTCCGGCGTACACCGAAAAAGAGGAAAACTCCTACACAGAACTCTGCAGATGACAGAATGATGGCAAAAAGTAACGGCAGGTATGTAGGAAACCATGAAATTATACCGAATGCCGCCAGATAATCCTGAATCTTATAAAATGAACCGAGCGGATCGACAGCCTTCACAAATCCGGAGAAGATAAACAACGTTGCCAGCAAAAAACGGCAGGCATTTACCCAGACGAGCTTTATAATATGTTTTTTCTCAGTCTCCAAACTCTATCTTAATCAAACCAAATACGGAATAATTAATCATGTCCATATAGTTGGCATCGACACCTTCCGAAACCAATGTCTGGCCGGACAGACTTTCAATTTGCTTTGTACGGTATATCTTCATCAATATCAAATCCGTATACGAACTGATACGCATACTGCGCCAAGCCTCATCGTAATCATGGTTCTTGGCAAGCATCAATTCCAGCGATTCTTTCGCATATTTATCATACAGGACCATTGCTTCTTCGTTCGTCATATCCGCAGATTCGGCATATCCCAACTCCAGTTGTATCAAACCGATAATACCGTAGTTGACAATCGCAATAAACTCCGAACGGATACCTTCGTCCACCAAAGTCACGCCTTTAGTCTCAATGCTCCGAATACGATTGGCCTTAATGAATATCTGGTCAGTTACGGAAGCCGGGCGAAGAATACGCCATGCAGGACCGTAATCATGAAGTTTCTTAGAGAACAGGTCACGGCAAATGGCGATGACATGCTCAAATTGTTGCTTGGTATCTTTCATATCCTTACAAATAGGCTGCAAATTTAGGAATAATTAAAGAGAAAAGAAAAGAGGGCACTCTAAATTATATTAAAGTGCCCTCTCCTATAGAGATTGTTTACGTTTAGAGAGTATTTCCGTTTTATGAGCAACGCAATACCTGTCCCGGACGGAGAATCGTTCTCCGGGTAATACGGTTCAGCTTGCAAAGCTTGTCGATGCTTGTACCCTGACGGGATGCAATCTTGGATAAGGTATCGCCTTTCTTCACCTTATAGAACAGACCTTCACCCGATGCCATACTGCGAGCCGTACCGGAAGTGCCTTTGGTCTTACGGAACGTATAAGAATCGGCAACAATATCCTGCTTTTCAAAATCGAACATCAATGCAGGGTTAATAGGAATTCCCAGGAAACGGGTTTCAAAGTGGAGGTGAGAGCCGGTAGAACGTCCGGTATTACCGCCCAGTGCAATAGGTTCACCGGCCTTTACCAACTGGTTTATATCAACCAATTGCTTGGACAAATGCCCATAGACCGTTTCCAAACCGTTATCATGACGGATAACGACATATTTACCATATCCGCGACGGCCCTGATTCTTAACGATACGTACCTTACCGTCAAACGCGGCACGGATTGTATCGCCTACATACACTTTAATATCCAAACCGTAATGCGCTCTTCTTCTGCGAGGACGATAACCGAATACATCGGTAATACGGGTATGTTCGGTAGGCATACAGAAGCCTTTCAAATCAAATGTGTAACTTTCCGGCACGATGGCATTACCATAAGCCTGCACAAATTCATTATTCCAGCTCGGATACAAATCCAATCCCGGATATAAAGCCTGTTCTGCACGAATCTGTTTCTGCAGGGCCAATGAATCTACGCTTTTGAGTTTTCTATCAATGGGAGCTTGACGGGCAATCAAATCCTGAGAGAAAGAGTTCAGGCTGATCATCGCCGTTGCCGCTAATAAAGTCGTTCTAATCCAATTAAAGTTCATTCCGTTCCGTCATTCATTTTCGATATTCGTAGAGCGTATCGGCAAATCAACCGTACCTGTTCTTAAGCAAATATCCAGATTGTTTTCAAAAAATTCTCCCAAAGATAACACTTCTCTCTGAAAAGACACACGTGCCGTTAACTATTTTTTCGAAACCGTTTAAAAAGCAACAGGATAAAATAGCAGATAAAACACTAAAAACAAAATACTTACTATTATTTCATGTTTAACAACATAAACCTAAAAACAAAGCATATGTTTAACCGTTTTTCAACTTATCGCCGCCCAATTAACGTTTGTCTTCCGCAAAGCTTTCAGTTGCCGCCACAGTATTTCATGCTCCGGGAGAGAACCATTCGGGTCTTTATCCACAATAGCCTGTGCCACTTCACGGACATATTGCAGCAATTGTCCGTCGCGGGCTATATCCGCTATTTTCAAATCAAAGGCGATGCCGCTCTGCTGGGTTCCTTCCAAATCACCGGGACCACGCAGTTTCAAGTCCGCCTCTGCTATCTCGAAACCATCGTTCGTGCGTACCATAATCTCGATACGTTTCCGGGTATCTTCCGCCAATTTATAACCGGTCACCAGAATACAATAAGACTGGTCGGCTCCGCGCCCTACACGACCACGGAGCTGATGAAGCTGGGAAAGTCCGAAACGTTCGGCATTCTCTATTATCATCACGGAAGCGTTAGGTACATTCACACCGACTTCAATAACCGTGGTGGCAACCATTATCTGCGCCTCGCCGGAAACGAACAACTGCATTTGCGCATCCTTTTCGGCGGGTTTCATTTTCCCGTGCACCTTGCAAACCCTACAATCGGGAAACTCCTCACAGATATGCAGATAGCCTTCTTCCAGGTTCTTGAGGTCAATCTTTTCGCTCTCCTTGATTAAAGGATAAACGATATAGACCTGACGTCCTTCGTCAATCTGTTTGCGCACGGAACGATACAGGCTTACGCGATGGCTGTCGAACTGATGAATGGTGGCAATCGGCTTTCTTCCCGGCGGAAGCTCATCAATGACCGATACATCCAGATCGCCATAAAGCGTCATTGCCAGAGTCCGCGGTATGGGAGTCGCGGTCATGACCAAAATATGAGGCGGCTGTACGCTTTTTGTCCACAAACGGGCACGCTGGGCTACGCCGAAACGGTGCTGTTCGTCGATGACAACCAGTCCCAATGATGCAAAATTCACGGTATCTTCAATGACGGCGTGCGTACCGATAAGTATCTGTACATCTCCTGTCAGCAGGCCGGAAAGAATGGCTTCCCTCCGTTTGCCTTTGATTGAACCGGTCAACAGTTCAACCCGTACATCCATTCCGTACAATAGTTCGCGAATCGTTTCGTAGTGTTGGTTTGCCAATATTTCGGTAGGCGCCATCATACATGCCTGATAACCGTTATCAAGCGCAATCAGCATACTCATCAACGCAACCAATGTCTTTCCGCTCCCCACATCTCCCTGCAAAAGACGGTTCATCTGCCTGCCCGCACCCAAGTCCCGGCGTATCTCCTTCAACACGCGTTTCTGAGCGTTCGTCAACTCAAAAGGAAGATTGCGGGAATAAAAGCCGTTGAATATATCCCCCACTTTCTCAAAAACATACCCCCGGTATTTGCGCTGCCTGTCTTTGGCATAACGCAGTATGTTCAACTGGACATAGAACAGTTCCTCGAATTTCAGGCGGTACTCCGCTTTTCGCAGCACATCCGGACCGGACGGGAAATGGATATTCATCAAAGCATCCGTCAGCGGCATCAGATGGTGCTCTGCCAGCAGGGCGGGAGAAAGCGTTTCGGGCAGAGGTTCGTTCAACTGCCCGACGAGGCTTTTCATCATCTTCTCGATGGCGTGCGAGTTGAGCGAGCTTCGCTTCATCTTCTCCGTCGTATTGTAATAGGGCTGCAACCCCATGGCAGAAAGCTTCAGTTCGGAAGCCGAGTCTATGTCCGGATGCGCAATGTTTACCCTGCCGTTAAACACCGTAGGCTTACCGAATACGATATATTCCTGATGAACCTTGTACTTCCCTATCAGATATTTGATGCCTTGAAACCAAATCAGGTCGACTATCCCCGTACCGTCCGAAAAGTGAGCTATCAGCCGCCGTTGCCGTCCTTCACCCGCCGTTTCAAAGCCTAAGATTTCGCCTTTCAACTGGATATAAGGCATTGCACCGTCTATTTCACGGATGCGATAGATGCGGCTGCGGTCTACGTATTTATAAGGAAAATAATACAATAAATCATGGAAGGAAAAGATGCCCAATTCCTTATTGAGCACCGAAGCACGCTGCGGCCCGACGCCCGACAGATATTTTATGTCACGCGTAGTTAAATCGAACATGAGTCCAAAAGGGCAGCAGCTATTTTCAAATCAAAGGAAGTGGTTATCTTTATGTTTTCCCGGTTACCTTCTGTCAGATAAACGGGCTTGCCCAATGCCTCGACCACCGAGGCATCATCCGTGAAATGCGAAGTATAAGGCTGCTCATAAGCCTGTTTCAGCAAATCCGCATCAAACACCTGCGGAGTCTGTACCAGCTTGTATGCGTCGCGGCTGACAGTTTCACTTCCTTCGCCAACCAAATGACGCACCGTCTCCACCACATCCGTCACAGGAATCACCGCCTGCTTCCCGGCAGCCAGGGAGTAACAACGGGCTATAACCTCCTGAGCCACAAAAGGGCGTACCCCGTCATGCACTCCGACCAAACCAGGTGTTGTAACAAATGCCAGTCCGCTCTTCACCGAATGAAAGCGTGTTTCTCCGCCGTCCGCGATTTGATGAGGAATTGAAAAACCATGTTTCCGGCACAACTCATTCCAGTAAGCCTGCTGGTTGCATGGAAGCACTAATATTATCCGTATCTCCGGGCTGTACGCATAAAAGGCCTCTATGGTACGCATCAATACAGGCTTTCCCCCTATCGGAAGAAATTGTTTGGGAAGTTCGCATCCCATGCGCAAACCTTTACCGCCGGCTACAATCAGAACATACTTCATTGGATTCACACAGCCTCTTCATAAATTACAATCAGACAATCATCGCCTCTTTCAATTCGGCAACTTTATCCTTGCCCTGCAGCAATTCCACTACTGCCAAAGCAAACTCCATGGCAGCGCCCGGACCTTTTCCTGTAATGATATTGCCGTCTTTTTCCACCATCGCTCCAGTGCAGTCGGCACCCTCCAGATATTGTTCAAAACCCGGATAGCAAGTAGCTTTCTTACCTTTCAACAGTCCCAGTTTGCCGAGCACCATAGGAGCGGCGCAAATGGCTGCAATCGGTTTGTTTTCTTTGGCAAAGCGTAAAATCAGTCTGCGCAAGTCATCGCACTTCTCCAAAGTGGCCGCACCCGGCATACCGCCCGGAAGCAATATCAAATCAGCGTCGAAAAAGTCACAGTTCACGATATTCTTGTCACAAAGCACCGGTACGCTATGAGCGCCCTTCACAATCTCGTCAGGAGTAACCGTAATCATTTCCACATTCAACCCCGCACGTCTCATTACATCGACCGAAGTGAAAGCCTCTATTTCTTCAAAACCGTCTGCAAAAAACACATAAACTGTACCCATAATAGTTTCTCCTCTTATTTTAGATTAAAATAATATGTAATCGTCCCCGTCTGGTTACTCAACCCGCTTACCGTATTGAACCTCGCTTTCTTCGCCGCGTCTTCGGCAGCTTTCCGCAAGGCGGGGTTTACGGTATTCGTCTGGCGGTTGATGCTGGTGCCGATAACCTGCCCGGCAGGATTTACGGTAATGGTAACCACCACTTTTCCCTCATCCTGCACATTATATACGGGACGCGGCAATCCGCCCTCGCCTATGGAGCGTCCGCCAAGGTTAAAGGTACCGTATCCGCCCGTCCCGGCAGTTGCCCCTTCCGAAGAGTTTCCCGTAGGACTTCCCTGCACACCGGTTCCTTCCGTAGCACCCTTGCTGCCCATTTGCGCACCTTTGCCGAAAGCTCCCGCTACACGTTTGCGGGCAGCTTCTTCGGCTGCCTTCCGTTCACGCTCCGCTTTTTCCGCAGCCAGCTTACGCGCCTCTTCGGCTTTCTCGGCAGCGCTCTTTTCGGGTTTCTTCACCTCTTTCTTCTTTTCTTCCGCCTTAGGCTTTATGGCAACGGTTTCTTCATCTTCCTGCGTCAGCATCTCCTGATCCGCCTCTTCCGGCATTTCCGGAGCGGCCTCTTCCGGCATCGTCTCCACTTCAACCAAAGAAGGGTCAGCAGCACCCCACGCATCGGGCGTTTCTCCCATCATCACGGGCACACCGCCTTCCTCCGACTGTTCGGGCAAGGTAAATCCCACCAGTATCAAAAGGGCAATGACAACAACGTGCACCAACAGCGCACCTGCCAATCCTATATATTTTCCTTTCTTCTTCCGATTCACCGTTCCGACTTACGATTTAGCTATTTACGGTTAACACCGTTTACTTATTCTCAGGCGGGCGTGTAGCCAGCACCATCTTGAAATGATTCTCATTAGCGATATTCAGCACCTTCACAATTTCCCGATAGGGGACGGACTCATCGGCATACAATGCCACATACATTTCGGGCTCTTTCGCTGCGCACGATTGCAGAAAAGGAGTCAGCTCGTCCAAAGCCAGCGCCTGTTCCTTATCATTACCGAAAGCGGCGTAGTAGTTCAAGTCCTTATCAATGATAACCCTTGTCAGCGGCTTGGCGGATGTCTGCTGTTTTCCCTGCGGAAGCAATACCTTGATTGCATTCGGTGATACTACCGTAGAAGTAATCATAAAGAAAATCAACAGCAGGAATATAACATCCGTCATGGACGCCATACTGAAATTGGGTGATATTTTTGCTCTACGTTGTAACACGGTCGTTGTTTCTGATTTATAAATTATGATTTATTTGGCAGGCTCGTTCAGCAAGTCCATGAAGGCCATTGTCTTGGCTTCCATTTTATTTACCACACCGTCCACCAGCGTCACCAGGTAATTGTAGGCGAACATGGCGATGATGCCCACAATCAGACCGCCTACCGTAGTAATCATGGCCTCGTATATACCGCCGGAAAGCAGGGTGATGTCGATATTATTACCGGCATTCGCCATTTCAAAGAAAGCACGCACCATACCGGTCACCGTACCCAGGAAACCAATCATCGGAGCGCCGCCCGAAATGGTAGCCATGATGGTCAGCCCCTTTTCCAGTTTCGCCACTTCGATGTTGCCGACATTCTCTATGGCTGCCTGCACATCATTCACCGGGCGTCCCAACCGGCTGATACCTTTCTCTATCATCCGTGCCGAAGGCGTATCCACACTGCGGCAATAGGCAATGGCGGCCTTAATCTCACCACCCAGAATATAATCCTTGATCTTATCCATAAACATAGGGTCTTCCTTGCCCGCCTTACGGATAACGTAATTGCGCTCGAACAGAATATAGAAGCACACTACGGAGAGTACTCCGAGCACTACCATAATCCAACCACCCTTGACAGCCATGCTCCACAGGTTCATTTCATCGGGAGCGGCAATGGGAGTAAGTACCGGATTGGCGCCGGCAACAGAATCGGCCAACGCCGGAGCCACTTGGGCCAATAACAACATAAGATTCATCAGCGGAGACAGTTTTTATATTCCTGAATGGTACGTTCCAATCCCAGATACAAAGCATCGCTAATCAGCGCATGACCGATAGAGACCTCATCCAGCCAGGGTATGTTTTTATAGAAATAATTCAGATTTTCCAGACTCAGGTCATGGCCTGCATTCAGTCCCAGTCCCAGGCTGCGCGCCGTTCTGGCTGCTTCCACAAAAGGAGCTACCGCAGCTTCCGGATTTTTAGGGAATGCCGTAGCATAGGGCTCGGTATAGAGTTCCACCCGGTCGGCACCGGCTTTGGCGGCATACTCTATCATCTCTGCATCGGTAGACACGAATACCGACGTACGGATACCGGCGGTATTGAACGCTTCCAGCACTTCGGTCAGAAACTCCAGATTGGCTTTCGTGTCCCAGCCGGAGTTGGAAGTCAACTGAGTGGGGCTATCCGGAACCAACGTTACCTGATGCGGTTTCACTTTCAGCACCAAGTCGATAAATTCGGGTGCGGGATATCCCTCTATATTAAACTCCGTGCGCAACAACGGACGCAGGTCGTAAACATCGCTCTTACGGATATGTCTTTCATCGGGACGCGGATGCACCGTTATACCGTCGGCTCCAAAACTCTCGCAATCCAACGCCACTTTTACAACATTAGGCACATTTCCTCCACGTGCGTTACGCAATGTCGCTACTTTATTAATATTTACACTTAATCTAGTCATAATTCGGCTTATAGTTTGGGGCAAAAGTACAAATAATAGCAATATGTTGGCAGCATTCTGAGAAAAAAACTATTTTTGCATCTTACAAAAACAGAAAACAATTATGAAATTTGCCATATTCGGAAATACCTACCAGGCGAAAAAGTCATCGCATGCCGAAAATCTTTTCCGCCTGCTGGCTCAGCATCAGGCACAACTCTGTGTCTGCCGCGAGTTCTATAATTTCCTGACTTCCGACCTACATCTCAACATTCCGCCCGCCGAATTGTTCGACGGTAACGATTTCCGCGCCGATATGATTATCAGCATCGGCGGTGACGGCACGTTTTTGAAAGCTGCCAGCCGTGTAGGCAAGAAAAACATTCCTATTCTGGGCATCAATACGGGACGCCTCGGCTTTCTGGCCGACATATCGCCCGAAGAAATGGAAGAAACGATTGACGAAATCTACAACAACCACTATAAAGTAGAGGAACGCAGCGTATTGCAGTTGAAGTGCGATGATGAAAAACTGATGGAATATCCGTACGCCCTCAATGAAATAGCCGTACTGAAACGCGACAGTTCATCCATGATAAGCATCCATACCGCCATCAACGGAGCACACCTCACCACTTATCAGGCCGACGGACTGGTCATTGCCACCCCTACCGGCTCCACCGCCTATTCGCTAAGTGTGGGCGGCCCGGTCATCGTGCCTCACAGCAAGACCATCGCCATCACTCCCGTTGCCCCTCACAGCCTGAATGTACGTCCCATTGTCATCTGCGACGACTGGGAAATCACGCTCGATGTGGAAAGCCGCAGCCACAACTTCCTCGTAGCCATCGACGGACGGAGCGAATCGTGCAAGGAGACTACGCGGCTCACTATTTCACGTGCGGACTATTCCATAAAGGTAGTGAAACGTTTCAATCACATCTTTTTCGATACGTTGCGGAATAAAATGATGTGGGGAGCGGATGTGAGATAACTCCCACGAGGGTATGTCCAAAGATAGTAAAAACGCAAAAGCCCCGCGACTTTCCCTTTCCGGCAAAAGTCTGCGAGGCTTTACTTATTATATTCCAGGTCGTCTCCCGATTAGAGAGCGCCTACTTCTTTCAGAGCAGCATTTGTCTTGTGAACGGCAGCGGCGCTGGCAGCGAATTTAGCTTTTTCGTCAGCGTTCAGTTCCAGTTCAACAATCTTTTCGATACCGTTCTTGCCAAGGATAACGGGAACACCGATGCAGATATCCGATTCGCCGTATTCACCTTCCAGATATACCGAGCAAGGAATCATCTTCTTCTGGTTGTGGATGATAGATTCAACCACATAAGCACCTGCCGCACCCGGAGCATACCATGCAGAAGTACCCAGCAACTTAGTCAGCGTAGCGCCGCCTACCATAGTGGAAGCAACTACTTCGTCCAGTTTTTCCGCGCTCAACAGCGTGCTTACCGGCTGGCCTTTGTACGTAGCCAGACGAGCCAGAGGAATCATGGTAGTATCACCGTGACCGCCGATAACCATACCTTCTACTTCGTTGGCATTGCAGCCCAAAGCCTGAGACAGGAAGTATTTGAAACGAGAGCTGTCCAAAGCGCCGCCCATACCAATGATACGGTTCTTGGGGATACCCAGAGATTTCAAAGACAGATAAGTCATAGTGTCCATCGGATTGGAGATAACCACGAGGATAGCGTTGGGAGAATATTTCAGAATGTTCTGCGCAACCGACTTAACGATGCCTGCATTCACACCAATCAACTCTTCGCGGGTCATACCCGGCTTACGGGGAATACCGGAAGTGATTACCACAACGTCGGAGTTAGCAGTCTTCTCATAATCGTTGGTACAACCTACAACAGTGGTATCGAAGCCCAACAGTTGAGCAGTCTGCATCATATCCATTGCTTTACCCTCTGAAACGCCTTCTTTAACATCCAGCATTACCACTTCGTCAGCCACTTCATTAAAGGCTAACACATTAGCGCATGTAGCACCTACGTTACCTGCACCTACTACGGTTACTTTTGACATAATTTCTAAAGTTTTTGTTTATTAGTGTTCTATAAAGTTGCTACAAAAATACAACGACATTCCTGATTAAAGAAATATTTCCGTAATAATTTTAGTTAAATGAAGAATTTGATTGGGGTTAGTGATTAGCGATTAGTGATTAATGATTATTTTTGCGGCGATTTACGATTATAGAGGGAAGCACCCGTCTGTCAATCACCAATCATTAACCACTAAACACTATCAAAATGGCCAACAAGAAAAATACGCTTCAGGTTGTTGTCGGAAGCATTCTGATACTATTATTAATAGGTGTTACCGTATTGCTGATTTCAGAAAAACGCGCCAACAACGAGTTGGTGCAGGAATTCAACCTGGAAAAGGAAGACCTGGAAAACCAGTACACCGACTTCGCCAAGCAGTACGATGAATTGAAACTCACCGTATCCAACGACTCCCTTTCCGTCCTTTTGGAGCAGGAACAACTAAAAACGCAGCGTTTGCTGGAAGAGCTCCGTACCGTAAAAAGTACTAATGCCACCGAAATACGCCGCTTGAAGAAAGAACTGGCAACCCTGCGTAAAGTAATGATAGGCTATATCAACCAGATAGACTCCCTGAGCCGCCTCACTACCCATCAGAAAGAGGTGATAGCTGATGTTACCCGCAAATACAACGTCGCTTCGCAACAAATCAGCAGCCTTGCCGAGGAAAAGAAAAACCTGAATAAGAAAGTGACGCTTGCGGCCCAACTCGATGCAACGAACATCAACATCTTTGCCGCCAACAAGCGGGGCAAGAAAGCCAAAAAGGTAAAAGACGTCGTCAAGCTGAAAATCAACTTCACAATCGTCAAGAACATAACTGCCGAAACAGGCGAACGCACCCTCTACGTCCGTATCACCAAACCGGACAACGGCGTATTGAGCAAAAGCGATTCCAATACATTTCCCTATGAAAACCGCGAACTGGTATATTCCATCAAGAAATATATAGAATATAACGGCGAGGAACAGAACGTAACGGTGTATTGGGATGTCGAAGAGTTCCTGTACGCAGGAAGCTACCGTGTAGACATATTCTCGGACGGAACGCTTATCGGTTCACAGTCGTTCAATCTGGATTGATTCGGATGATTCGGATTAATTCGGACAGAAGAACAAAAGAACAAATTTGAGGTGTGTCAAAACTAAAATTTGTTCTTTTGTTCTTCTGTCTGAAAAAGATTGTTTTTCTGTTTCTTCCCCTCCCTTAAATCAAAAAATCCGCAATTTATTTTGTAATATCATTGAAACCCTATACATTTGCATCGTTGTTTATGCAATTATTGTTGCTTCATAAAACAATATTTCCACAACATTTACAATGTATAGATACAATGAAAAAGTTCTTCTGTTTCATCTACTTGACCTGCCTGATGCTGCCAACGAGCGCGCAGGGCATCCTGAGCCTGGATAGTTGCCGTGCACTGGCCGTAGCCAACAATAAGGAGTTGCTGATAAGCCGCGAGAAAATCAATGCGGCGCACTACCGTAAAAAAGAAGCATTTACAAACTATCTGCCCAAGATTTCCGCTACCGGCGGATATATGCGCAACCAAAAAGAGTTTTCCTTATTGAACGATGCACAGAAAGGTGCGCTCGGCAGTGTAGGAACACAGGTTAGCGGCGCGTTGCAAAACGGAATCCAGGGAATGATGACCCAATACCCGCAACTGGCACAGAACCCGCAATTCATGGCACTTGTGCAATCATTGGGCAATATAGACATTGCCACCCCGCTCAACGGATTGGGACAATCGCTCGTAGATGCCTTCCGCACCGACACACGCAATATGTATGCCGGAGCGCTGACGCTGACCCAACCTCTCTATATGGGCGGTAAGATACGCGCCTACAACAAGATAACCAGATATGCCGAAGAGCTGGCACGCCAGCAGCACAACAGCGGAATGCAGGAAGTAATTCTGAGCACCGACCAGGCATACTGGCAAGTGGTGTCTCTCGCCAACAAGAAGAAACTGGCAGAAGGCTATCTCGAACTCCTGCAAAAACTGGAAAGTGACATAGACAAGATGATTGCCGAAGGAGTGGCGACCAAAGCGGACGGACTGTCGGTAAAAGTCAAAGTGAACGAAGCCGAAATGACACTGACAAAAGTAAACGACGGTTTGAGCCTTTCCAGAATGTTGCTATGCCAACTATGCGGATTAGACCTTTCCACTCCCGTCACTCTGGCAGACGAGCAGGAAGACGACCTGCTCCCCACCCCGGCCGACAACAGCAGCATTGACATGAATAGTGTATATGCCACACGCCCAGAAGTGCGCAGCCTGGAACTCGCCGCACAAATCTATAAGCAGAAAGTGAACGTGACCCGTTCGGAATTCCTGCCGTCCGTAGCACTCATCGGAAACTATATGGCAACCAATCCGTCCGTATTCAACAGCTTCGAAAACAAGTTCAAGGGCATGTGGAACGTAGGCGTCATGGTCAGCATACCTGTCTGGCACTGGGGAGAAGGCATCTACAAGGTAAAAGCCGCCAAGTCCGAAGCACGCATCAGCCGATACCAACTGGACGATGCCAAAGAAAAGATAGAACTGCAGGTCAGCCAATCGGTTTTCAAGGTAAACGAGGCTGCCAAGAAACTTATCATGGCGGAGAAGAACCTGGAAAAGGCTGATGAGAACCTGCGCTATGCCACTCTCGGATTCGAGGAAGGAGTTATCCCGGCAAGCAATGTATTGGAAGCCCACACCGCCTGGTTGTCCGCCCAATCGGAAAAGATAGATGCGCAGATAGACGTGAAGCTGACGGAAATCTATCTGAAGAAAGCAACGGGAAGTCTGAATATCGAGAATTAGAAACTGAAATCATAAATTACAATAATGGATACAAAATCACAAAACAGTAACATGTTGCTGGCATTCCTCACTCTGACGGGAGTAATCGCCATCGTTGCCCTCGTAGGTTTCTTCATGCTGCGCAAAGGGCCGGAAATCATACAAGGGCAGGCCGAAGTAACAGAATATCGCGTATCGAGCAAAGTACCGGGACGTATCCTGGAGTTCCGGGTGAAAGAGGGACAGAGCGTACAGGCGGGAGATACGCTTGCCATTCTCGAAGCTCCGGATGTGCAGGCAAAACTGGAACAGGCCCGTGCTGCCGAAGCCGCCGCACAAGCCCAAAACGAAAAAGCCTTGAAAGGCGCTCGCCAGGAACAGATACAGGCAGCTTATGAAATGTGGCAAAAAGCCCGGGCAGGACTTGCCATTGCCGAAAAATCGTACAAACGCGTAAAGAACCTGCACGACCAGGGAGTGATGTCCGCACAGAAGCTGGACGAAGTTACCGCCCAGCGCGATGCCGCACAAGCCACTGAAAAAGCCGCACAAGCTCAGTACACTATGGCGAAGAACGGCGCAGAACGCGAGGACAAGGCTGCCGCAGCCGCCCTGGTAGAGCGTGCGAAAGGTGCTGTTGCCGAAGTGGAATCATACATCAGGGAAACCTGCCTGATAGCGCAGACTGCCGGAGAGGTTTCCGAAATATTCCCCAAAACAGGCGAACTGGTAGGCACAGGCGCCCCCATCATGAACATTGCCGTTATGGACGATATGTGGGTCACTTTCAACGTGCGCGAGGATTTATTGCAGGGACTGGGCATGGGAACCGAATTTGAAGCTTTCATCCCCGCCCTCGACAGGAACATCCGCCTGAAAGTATACTACCTGAAAGACCTCGGCACATACGCCGCCTGGAAAGCTACCAAAACAACCGGACAGTTCGACTTAAAGACATTTGAAGTCAAGGCATCTCCACTGGAGAAGACAGAAGGCCTGCGTCCGGGTATGAGCGTGATATTGAATAAGTGACAAGATTGCATAAGGTTGTAAAACAATAAGGTGACAGAGTGATAATGGAGAAGAAAAACAACAAATACATGGCCCTGCTGAATGTGATAAAACGCGAGTTGCGACGGCTCGTTTCGCGCCCGCTATACCTATTCTGCATGGTCATAGCACCTCTGTTCTGCTATATATTCTTCACAACGCTAATGGATTCCGGCTTGCCTACCGACATGCCCGTCGGCGTGGTAGACCGGGACATGACCGCCACTTCACGCCAATTGGTGCGCAACCTGGATGCTTTTGAGCAAACCGCCGTCGTAGCCCGCTATCCCAATATTTCCGATGCACGCATCGCCATGCAGAAAGGAGAGATTTACGGCTTCTACTACATCCCCGAAGGAACAGCCGCCAAAGCACAGGCACAACGGCAGCCTAAAGTATCTTTCTACACCAACAAT
Organism: Bacteroides sp. NSJ-48; assembly: GCF_014287405.1. Taxonomy (NCBI): domain Bacteria; kingdom Pseudomonadati; phylum Bacteroidota; class Bacteroidia; order Bacteroidales; family Bacteroidaceae; genus Bacteroides; species Bacteroides sp. NSJ-48. Next base: position 122,446 of record NZ_JACOOD010000005.1, read on the forward strand.
ACGTTGCTCATAGCCGGTTCACTGCTCTTTAAAGACATGAAGATGATGAGCGAACTGGCATCGGGAGCCGCCGCACGCACCGCACTATACGCCAAAGGCGCAACGGAAGAGCAGGCAATGGCATTCCTGCAACCGATTGTCATCGATACCCATCCGCTGAACAATCCGTGGCTGAATTACTCCGTATACCTGTGCAACACTTTCGCTCCGGGCGTACTGATGCTGCTTATCTTTATGATAACCGTCTACTCCATCGGGGTGGAAATCAAGGACCGTACCGCCCGCGAATGGTTGCGCACGGGCAACGATTCCATCTGGATATCCCTTGCCGGAAAGCTGCTGCCGCATACAGCCGTATTCTTCCTTATGGGAATCTTATACAACACATACCTGTACGGTTTCCTGCATTTCCCCTGCAACAGCGGGATACTGCCGATGCTGCTCGCCACGCTCTGCCTGGTGCTGGCATCGCAAGGAATGGGCATACTGATGATAGGTACTCTGCCCACCCTGCGTCTGGGACTCAGCTTTGCTTCCCTATGGGGCGTACTGTCGTTCTCCATGTGCGGACTGTCATTTCCCGCCATGGCGATGCATCCCGTACTGCAAGGCCTGGCAAACCTGTTTCCCCTGCGCCATTACTTCCTTATCTACGCAGACCAGGCCCTGAACGGCTATCCCATGATTTACTCGTGGATGAACTATGTGGCACTGCTTGTTTTCATGATGCTTCCTTTCCTTGTGGCCCGCAGGCTGAAAGAAGCATTGATACACTATAAATACCTACCCTGATGAAACAGATTACCTTCAAACAGAAAGTAGTACAAGGCATATACGACCTGTTCTATGTATGGAAGCAGGAATTACGCAACCTCTTTCGCGATCAGGGTGTGCTGATATTCTTTGTACTCGTTCCGTTGACATATCCTTTGATATACTCGTTCATCTATACCAACGAAACAGTCCGTGAAGTGCCTGCCGTGGTGGTGGACAACTCGCGCAGTTCCCTGAGCCGGGAATATCTGAGGAAAGTGGACGCCAGTCCCGAAACAAGCATCGTGGCGCATTGCGCCGATATGGAAGAAGCCAGACTCATGCTGAAAGAGCGCAAGGCATACGGCATCATCTACATACCCTCCGGTTTCAGCGATGACATAGTCCGGGGCAAACAGACGCAAGTCAGCATTTTCTGCGACATGAGCGGACTGCTCTATTACAAGGCATTGCTCACTGCCAACACCAACGTATCGCTCGCCATGAATGCGGATATTAAAATGGAACGTGCCGGCAATACTACCGCCCGCCAGGATGAAATAACAGCCTACCCCATCGAGTATGAGGACATAGCCATCTTCAACCCCACCAACGGGTTTGCCGCCTTCCTGATACCTGCCGTACTCATACTGATTATACAGCAGACACTGCTGCTGGGTATCGGTCTGGCTGCCGGAACAGCCCGCGAGCAAAACCGGTTCAAAGGACTGATTCCTGACGACCCTCATTACAACGGAACACTCCGTATCGTCATGGGAAAAGGATTGAGTTATTTTATGGTCTACTCGCTGGTAGCCGTGTACATACTATGTGTAGTACCGCGCCTTTTCAGCCTCAACCAGATAGCAATTCCCAGTGTGCTGGCTCTGTTTGCCCTGCCCTACCTGACAGCCTGCATCTTCTTTGCAATGACAGCATCCATTGCCATACGCAACCGGGAAACCTGTATGTTATTGTTTGTGTTTACTTCCGTACCGCTATTATTCCTCTCCGGCATCTCCTGGCCGGGCGCCGCAATGCCCGAATTCTGGAAGTATTTTTCCTATATCTTCCCTTCCACTTTCGGAATCAACGGCTATGTACGCATCAACAGCATGGGAGCCACCCTCAACGAAGTAGCCTTCGAGTATCAGGCCCTATGGATACAAACCGGAATTTACTTCCTCACCACCTGCCTCGTCTACCAGAGAAAGAGAGGTTAGCGATTAGTGTTATCACTAATCCCTAACCGCTAACCTATAGCATACCGGCACTGTGCTGTTGCCTACGCGATAGATGCCGAACTTGAAGTAGTAGCCGTCGTCGTCGTTGCGTCCTATCAGGATTTCTTCGTTATTCACGATATGCTCTTTAACGGTTTTCTTTTTGTCGGCATACTCCATCTGCACATCCAGCTTACCCGGTTTCACGATGGTTTCGGCTTCCTTGCCGTAGGTGGTCCAGTCGATATGAATGCGGAAAGTCACCCAGCAATCTTTGGGGAAGTCGGCAAAAGGCATTTTATAGGCTATCGTAGAAGCCTTGTATTCGGAAGTAACGGGCTTCATTATCGGAGTTTTTTCCGGATTGGCATTGCAACGGTCGTCTTTGTCGGTCAGCCAGCGGCGGTCCGAATTGGCCTTGATGTAGAACCAGCCGCCGGAAAATCCGAAAGCCAGCGGCGGATAACCACCCTGCTCTACCAGCCAGCCGTTTTTCTTTCCTGCCTTATAAACAGGATTTCCCTTTTTATCTTTCACCGGATTTCCCTGCTTATCCAACTTCGCCACCTTTTCATACCCGGTATTCTTCTTGAAGATAGTAGTCTTATCCAGCTCTATGAACTCGTCAACGGTCAGCTTCTTCACCTCACCCGCAGGAGTCTGCACAAGCGTGCGGTCGGGCATGCCGTGCCATTGGGCAAAAATGGTGGACACATTGCTGTCCAAATCAGACGGGATATATACGGAGAACTCATAGTCGCGCGAAGCCCCTTGCGGACAAATGCCTTTTCCGTGATGATATACGGTTTTCGTAATTTGCGCTTTCCGGTAAGCATCCGCCGGCAGTCCGTTAAAATCCGCCGAAGTGGCATAACAATAAGAAAGCTCGGCGCGGCCTTTGGTTTCTCCCTTGCCGTATCCCTCCAATGTATTGTCCTCCCGACGCAGTTCGAAACGGTAAGAAGGCTTGCCGTTGAACAGACATGTAAAATCCCGCTGAATCGCGTGTTTCTTCTTTGCACCGACAGCCACCCAGCGACCGTCTATAATCTGGTCGATACGTGCAGAGTCTGCCTGAACATTCACCCGTTCGGTCAGGGGAACCAACGTTTCAGCGCCTTTGGTTTGTGCGGTCAGCGTTGCCATGCACCCCGCTGCCGTCACCATGCAGATAGCAAAAATGTTTTTCTTCATCCTTATTTGATATTAAACTTAAAAACGATGCGGCAAAAGTACGAAAGCTGCGCCTCACACCTATCCCCTATTTGTTTCGGAAAACCCTATATTTGTGCAAATACTCCACAAGATATAGAAATTCTGAAAGATATTAGTATCTTTGGTCCATCATAAATTTTACGGTTCAATAATGAGTATCCTGAAAAAGATAACAACCATCCTGTTTATTTTATGTATAACGGGAGTCTCTAACGCTTATCCGGAAGCTTGGGGACAGATAAACTTTTCTTATATATCCATTAACGACGGTCTGTCACAAAGCACGGTCTTCTCCATAGCGCAGGACAAGCTCGGCAATATGTGGTTCGCCACCTACGACGGCGTCAACAAGTACGACGGATACACATTTACCGTATATCAGCACGATGAAAACGACCCCAACAGCATCGCCAACGACATCTCCCGCATTGTTATGACCGACAGCAAGGGGCGTGTATGGATCGGCACCCGCGACGGCCTGTCGTATTATGACGAGGAAAAAGACAAGTTCCAGAACTTCTTCCTCGAAAAGAACGGCAAGCACCTGCAAGTCAACGGCATTGTGGAACTTTCGCCGGAGCGGCTGCTTATCAGCACGCTCGAAGGACTGACTATGTTCGACATCCCCGCATCCCGTTTTGTAGACGACATATTCGGCACGGCAATGCACAAAATGGTTGCATCCGCCCTGTACAGACATGACGACCAAATCTATATAGGCACACCGTCGGACGGTCTGTACTGCTATTCCATTCCGAAGAATACACTCGAAAAACTCGCTTACATTCCAAGCAGCAAGCAAATCCAAAGCATCCTGCAGCAATCTCCTACCCGTATATGGGTAGCCACGGAAGGTTCCGGCCTTCTCCTTGTCAACCCCAAGACCCGGGAAGTCAAAACATACAGGCATTCCCCTTCCAACCCGCAATCCATCAGCTCCAACTATATCCGCTCACTGGCACTGGATTCACAAAACCGCTTGTGGATAGGAACTTTCAACGATCTCAACATCTACCATGAAGGCAACGACTCGTTCATGTCCTACAGCAGCAATCCCGTAGAAAGCGGCAGCCTGTCACAACGCTCCGTACGCAGTATCTTCATGGACTCGCAAGGCGGCATGTGGCTGGGAACGTATTTCGGCGGACTGAATTATTACCACCCCATCCGCAATCGCTTCAAGAACATAGAGCACATTCCGTTCAAGAATTCGCTGAGCGACAATGTTGCAAGCTGTATCGTCGAGGACAAACAGAAGAACCTTTGGATAGGAACCAACGACGGCGGCTTGAACCTCTACATCCCCGGCACTCAGAAGTTCATCCACTACGCATTACAGGAAAGCCAGCGCGAAGACGGCTTAGGCTCCAATAACATCAAATCCGTATACGTGGACGAACCGAGAGGACTGGTATACATCGGCGCACATGCCGGCGGCCTGAGCATCCTGCATCGCAACAGCGGACGCATGGAAAACTTCAACCAGCTCAACAGTCCGTTAATCAATGAGAACGTATATGCCATCCTTCCCGATGGAGAGAACAATTTCCTTTTAGGAACATTAAGCGCTCTGGTACACTTCAACCCGGAAAAACGGAGTTTTACCACCATCACTCAGGAAAATGACGGAACGCCAATCAACGTCCAGAAGATTACTACCCTGTTCCGGGATTCCAAAAAGCGTCTTTGGATAGGCGGTGAGGAAGGCGTGTCCGTATTCAACCAGCATGGAACCTCCATACAGAAAGCGGACATTTTACCCGAATCCACCGCTACGAAAGCATTCACCAATTACATCTACGAGGCAAACAACGGTTTGGTCTGGATAGGTACACGCGAAGGATTCTATTGTTTCGACGAGAAAGCCAAGCAGATTAAACGGTATACCAAAGCCGACGGACTGCCCAACAACGTGGTTTACGGCATTCTTGAAGACTCTTACGGCCGCCTGTGGATGAGTACCAACCGGGGTATCTCATGCTTCAATCCGGAAACGGAGAAATTCCGCAACTTCACCGAAGCGGACGGATTGCAGAGCAATCAGTTCAACACCTCTTCCTGCTACCGCACTTCCGATGGCGAGATGTACTTCGGAGGCATAAACGGCCTTACCACATTCCGTCCGGAACTGTTGCAGGACAATCCCTATACCCCGCCGGTAGTAATCACCAAGCTACAGCTTTTCAACAAGACCGTCCGTCCCGACGATGAAACCGGCATTCTGAGCAAGAATATCAGCGACACGGAAAGCATCACGCTGAAATCCTGGCAGACAGCATTCTCCCTGGAGTTTGTCGTATCGAACTACATCTCCGGACAACATAATACATTCGCCTACAAATTAGACGGTTACGATAAAGAGTGGTACTACCTCACGGACAGGCATCCGGTGTCCTACTCCAACCTGCCGCAAGGTACTTATCACTTCATGGTGAAAGCCGCCAATAACGACGGCAAATGGAACACCACGCCTACCGTACTGGAAATCGTTATTCTGCCCGTGTGGTACAAGACCTGGTGGGCTGTCATACTGTTCCTTGCCACTTTTGCCGGCTTTGTCACATTCGTATTCCGCTTCTTCTGGATGCGCAAGAAAATGGAAGCAGAGCTTGAAATCGAACGCCGCGACAAGGAACACCGCGAAGAAATCAACCAGATGAAGATGCGCTTCTTCATCAACATTTCGCATGAACTCCGTACACCGCTTACCTTAATCCTGGCACCGCTTCAAGAGGTCATCAGTAAAATCAACGACCGCTGGACCCGTAACCAACTGGAATACATCCAGCGGAATGCCAACCGCCTGCTGCACCTTGTCAACCAGCTTATGGACTACCGCCGGGCGGAACTCGGAGTTTTCGAACTGAAAGTAAAGAAAGGCAATGCTTATCGCCTGATACGCGAGAACTTCCTGTATTATGACAAGCTGGCACGCCACAAAGAGATACACTATGCTTTCCACTCCGATTTGGAAGAAAAAGAGGAACTTTTCGACCCTAACTATCTGGAACTGATTGTCAACAATCTTTTGTCCAATGCTTTCAAATATACGGACAACGGAAAGAGTATCGCCGTTACCCTGAAAGAGGAAAACAACTGGCTGATACTGCAAGTGAGCGACACCGGTGCCGGCATTCCTATCAATAAGCAGGGTAAAGTGTTCGAACGCTTCTATCAGATAGAAAGCCAGCATATAGGAAGCGGCATCGGACTGTCACTGGTACAGCGTCTGGTCGATTTGCACCACGGACGCATCGAACTGGAGAGCGAAGAGGGCAAGGGAAGTACATTCTCCGTCTATCTGCCGCAAGACCTGGCCGTTTATAAGACCACCGAGCTGGCAGGCTCCAACACTTCCAAGGAAGAAGAGCAGGTGTACTCCACCAACTCCAAAGAAATGTATTTCATCGATACGGAGAAAATGGAGAATGAAGCCATAGAGACGGGCGACAAGAAACGCGGAACCATCCTTATTGTGGAAGACAATCAGGAGATTCGCCATTATCTCAGCAGCGGTTTGGCTGCATTGTTCAACATACTGGAAGCCGGAAACGGTGAAGAAGCCTTGGAAAAACTGAAGAACCATGAGGCGGACATTATTATCACCGATGTCATGATGCCTGTAATGGACGGCATCAAGCTATGTAAGAATATCAAACAGAATATTCGTACCTGCCACATTCCGGTTATCATCCTGTCTGCCAAAACCGACATAAAAGACCAGTTGGAAGGCCTGCAAGTAGGTGCGGATGATTATATCTCCAAGCCTTTCTCCATCGCCGTCCTCACTTCCAAGATACAGAACATGATGCGTACCCGCCGCCACATGCTTGAGAAGTACGCCAAATCCTTGGAAGTGGAACCGGAGAAGATTACTTTCAATGCCATGGATGAAGAGTTGCTGAAACGCGCCGTAAGCATCGTAGAAGAAAACATTGATAATTTTGAGTTCTCTACCGATGAATTTGCGCAAAAGATGAATATGAGTCGCTCCAACCTGCATTTAAAACTGAAAGCGATCACCGGAGAGTCAGCCATCGACTTTATCCGTAAAGTACGGTTCAAAAGGGCTACCGAACTGCTGAAAAGCGGACGTTATACGGTAACCGAAGTCAGCAGCATGGTGGGATTTAATTCATCTTCTTATTTTGCAACTTGCTTTAAGAAGTATATAGGCTGTTTGCCGACGGAGTACATTAAAAAAGTAAAAGGATAGGCCTTATCCCGCAAGGCAATTTTGCTTTTCAAAACACCGCATGTTAGCGTCCGAAACACCGCGTCTTTGCGAGTGAAATGCCGCGCTATAACAGATAAAATCCCTGAGGTTTGCCAAGCAAATGCCTGCACTTTCGGGTGGTAAGGTGTGGAGTTTTAGATGCAACTGTGTAGCATTGCCAATGAAGCTCTACAACCGGGCTTCACCCGCTATCCCGCATGAATAAAGAGTTGTGAAGGGTGAAGGAGGTACAGGCTAACATTTTTTCTGATAAGATACTGATAGAATGCACATAAGAAAGGATGGTTCCTATTCATCCGAACACCCCTCTCAGAATACCCCATGCAGGCTTTTTAAACAAATACGATATTTCATTCAACAAATTTGATAATAAAATTCAGATTTCAAAGAAAGCATAAACAAGACAGATTAGCTCTTAGAAATCAATGTAATATATTTGCGGCAAAGAATTTTTAATTATTGTAACATTTTAGAAAGAGTTATGAAAAACACTGGACTTTTTGTTTTTTTGTTTTCATTGTGTCTCTGTACAACAAGTTGCGTAGATGATGAAGCTGATTTCTCAGGCGGTGGCAACATCGATGTGGAAATGCCGGCAGAACCAGATCCGGATGCAACTATTGACGAGAAAGTTTTTGATGTAATCAATCTCGACTACCCGGGATTAGAAAAGGTAAAAACAGCTTTTGAAGCAGGCGATAAATACACTGCTTTAGTTAAATTGCTGGACTATTATCGTACTCGAGTTGATGTGGTAAACCGAAATGTCAACTTGTTTAATCCTACTATCACAGAAGCCGACCAAAAGATAGCGGACTATGCGTTAGACTACAAATTCTATGTGAAAGGATTTGCGGATAAAGACGGAACACCCTACTCTTTTAAAGGCAAGGACGGACAATTGATTAATTGGGAGTTGGAAGTTGAAGGTGTCACCGACCAAGAATTCCGCTATCAGCGTCATCGCCACCAATGGATGTTACCACAAGCCAAGGCTTATGCTGTAAGTAAGGATGAACGCTACATTGAATCCTGGAAAACTGTTTATCAAGATTGGCTGAAAACCTATCCCTATGAAGACGGAACAAAATTTCCGCCTGAAGGTGGTAGCGAGAATGATAAAGACTATCAATGGAAAGGGCTACAAGTAGCCGAACGTGTCATTTCACAAATTGACATCATGGCTTATTTCATTCAGTCAAAAAACTTCACTCCTGAATGGCTTTCAACATTCCTGGCAGCTTTTGCCAAACATGTAGAATGCATGCGCATCAATTATTACCAAAGTGGTAATATCCTGTTGACTCAGGCACAAGCGGTGACTATGGCAGGCATCCTAATGCCTGAATTTAAAAATGCAGAAATTTGGACAAATGAAGGAGCTGCCAAGCTAACTGAACAGGTCGGAACACAGTTCCTTAATGATGGTGTGCAAATTGAATTAGACCCAAGTTATCACATCAGTGCTATCAATGACGCTTATGATACTTACCTGACCGCTGAAGATAACAATAAATCAGAGCTCTTCCCTGCAGCCTATTTAGCCCAATTAGAAAAGCCGGCTAAATTTGTTATGGATATTACTTACCCAAACTATTCATGGGACAATTTTAACGATACACGTTCTGCCAGTTACTCAGAAAGCGTATTAAAAAGAAACTTCCGTAATTACGCAACCATGTTCCCCGGAAATACAGATTTCCAATTTATGGCTAACGGCAGCGGAACACCACCCAACTATCTTATAGCATCGTATCCCGATGCCGGTTATTACATATTACGCAGTGGCTGGAGTGAGGAAGATGCCATGATGGTACTAAAGAATAACAATGATCCAAATAATTCTTGGCACTGCCAATCAGATAATGGAACATTTGGGCTATACTATAATGGACGTAATTTCTTCCCCGACGCTGGCGTATATGCATATAGTGGTTCAGATCGCACTAAGTATGAACAAACAACTTGGCACAACACACTTTCCATACAAAACAAAGGGATAGCAAAAGGTTTCAGGAATGGAGTACTAAAGCAACTAAAAGAAGATAACGGTATACAAACCCTTATAACTGAAAATCAAACGCAATACCTTGCTGGAGAGAATCCGAATATTCCACTTACTCACCGTCGTACTGTATTCCATGACATAGCAAAGAAAATATTCGTTATTATAGATGAAGCCAAAGGAGATGAATCATATAATTACAATACCAATATGAACTTCCATCCATGTCCTGGCGCAATTGTTGAACCGGCAAACGATAAAAAAACAGCAACAGCTTATACCACATTTGAGAATGCAAATATGAAAATACGTACATTCTCTGATCCTAATAATACTTCCGCTAGTTATAGTGAAAGTAAAAAGGTAAACACCAATGTATCTAATAATATAGGTAATGCAGAAGCACGCACCAGTTACCAAATCACAATGAAACCTGGTAACGGTAAAATCGTTCGTTTTATTTCTGTTATTTGTTTAAAAGATGGAGAGATCTCTGATACCACAATAGACGCTAAATTCGAAAATGATGCTCCAACAGATTTACCTAACAGTACTTCTGTTATAGTTACAGTGGGTGGAGAAGAAAAAACATATACTTACAATCTATAATTATTTAAAGATTATTAATCTTCAAAGACATGAAACATACATTACACACATTGGCATCAAGGTTCTTGGGAATCTTATGGCTTGTAACTTCCGTATGCATGTTCGTATCATGCTCCGATGATACAGACGAAGCCGGAGGAAATTTCAAACTTTATTATCCGGATATGACGGATATAGGTCCGTCTATGACAGACGTTAAGATTCCTGCTCCCACTTTTCAAGGAGCTACCCCTGGTGAATTTGAAATTGTAGCTGTTACTTTAAATGATGAAACAATAGAAAATACCTGTTTCGTAATTGATGCAGCAACCGGTGAAATCACGATTAACAGTACTGCAGACACTCCTGTCGGTGAGTATAAGCTAACAATCTCCTGCTCTGTAGGCGGACAATATTTCACATTCAAAGATATTGTAAAAGTCACTTTCTTGCCACGTGCACCGGAAGGGACAGTAGCAGAGCCTAATCATATATTAGTGATGTACAACGTTGTTAGTGATCCCAACAATATTACCAAATTACCTACTGCACAAGTTAAGACTGCCGGAGAACATGTATCCATTACTAAATATAGTATCGGTACAGTTACTGTAAATGGTGAGATACTTGATAAACCTGAAGAAATGTTTGAGGTATCTTCATCCGGAGAAATTTCTATTCTTAAAAGCGAAAGATTCGAACGCGGAGTAATCTACTCTATATCGCTCAAATTAGAAACAGCAGCAACCGGTGACACTCCCTGCATAGCTCCTGATATTTTAGCAGTAGAAGTAGCTTCGGAACCGTTCTCTTTGGAATATCCTGAATATAATACAGAAGAAGGGTGGAAAATATCCGAGGAAAAGGGTGAGCATAAAAGTAGTTTTGATAGCGGTGAACCCATCTTTATAGGTTCTAAAGATGATATTAAATATTGGATTAAAATAAAAGAAGAAGTAGAAGAAGGAAAGATTCTGATTGATGAAAAGACTGGTCGCATCTCTATTCCTGAAGGACATGGTTTTGCACAAGGTAGCATATTCCACATTTCTGTATTTGTAGCTAACAAATATTTAACAGAAGGGAAAAAATTAGCAGATATAAAATTAGCAGTTACTAAATATTATAAACCCCTGGAAGATACCTTTGAATTCTATATGCCCCAAACAATAGAACAAGCTAAAGCATATACTTTCGAAACAAATGATTGGATAGCTGCAGGATACGAAAATCTTAGTTTTGCACTATTAAATAATTGGGAGAATCTCTTGCAAATAGAATCTACTACAGGGAAAATAACTATATCAGAAGAAAAAATCATCCCTATTAACATGGAAGGTCATAATATTCCGTTCCGTGTTACTAACGGTGATGGCACTACTAAAGATTATACTTTCAAATTAACTGTTACAGAAAATAAAAGCAAGCTACTCTGGGTTAGATGTGGCCATAATTATGGTGAACAATATAAAGGTGAGCAATACGAAAACCAATTTAGATTTAAAACCCCTTCTGAAATGAATAATTTTGAAACTATAATTACAACAAACCTTGATGGAGTTGAAGGGAAAAATATAACTTGGACTATTACTAATTTCGTGCCAACATTAAACGATGCCACAATAAAAATTGAAGATGACAAAAAAATTAAAATGTCTCATTCTGGAAATTCTTTTGTTGCCGAAGGTGGAGTACATGTTGCAATGCTGAAAGGAGTACTGAATAATGGAGAAGCTACAGTAACAATTCCTTTATTTGTTCATTGCAATACAACTGTTGATAATCGTAACATAGAATATACACCTTTTGTTTTCAAAGTAAATCCCAAAGAAGGTGGAAATTCAATAAAGCCCTATATTACAGGAGACATATCAAGTACATTTGCTTTAGATTATCGCCGTTCATTTAGTTATATAACCTATGATATGACAAATGGTAAACTCACAGCTCAATCTATAAATAAGAAGAATGATAACTTTATAACTAAACTTTGGGAACAAAATGCTGGGTTGAGTAAAGAAGGAACAGAAACTAAAGGTCCCTTAGGATTTTATAGTGGTACAAACAAACTAGCAGATTTGACAAAAAACCATATTGGATATGTAAATAATACTCAGGGGACATCCCAATATTCGGTAACTATTATACCAGAAACATGGAAAGTAGGAGAAGAATATGCCAATGGTTTCTTTAGAGGACAAATGACTTTCTTAAACGATTATACAAGTAGTAATGTCAACAATGGTGCTAAAATTTTTCCATTAATGATCTGGTTTGACCCCAACTATTATCCCGTAACAGAATAATACTACAAAAACAAAAGTATGTTCAATAATAATTTTATAAAATCAATCAGCCAAAGAGGGTTCATCGCCCTCTTGGCACTGATGATAGCCATCAGTGTACAGGCACAGGGTATTCAGGTAAAAGGTCTGATACTCGACGAGAATAATATACCTCTTATCGGTGCTACCGTTATGGTAAAAGGCAATTCCGGTAAAGGGGCAGTGGCCGACCTTGACGGTAACTTCACACTAAACGCTAACAAAGGTGATGTCATCGTTGTTTCCTACATCGGTTATAAGACACAGGAACTAAAAGCCGTGTCTGGCAAACGTATGGAAATCAAGCTTGTTCCTGACAGTCAAGCATTGGAAGAAGTAGTGGTAGTGGGTTATGGTGCTATGAAACGTAGCGACTTGACAGGTTCCGTTTCGTCCATTGCAGCCAAAGACTTGGAAGATTTCAAGAGCAGTTCTGTTATGGAAGCATTGGGCGGACAGGTAGCCGGTGTACAGATTACTCAATCTGACGGTACTCCGGGTTCAGGTTTCAGTGTCAACATCCGTGGTGTGGGAACTCTGACTGGTGATGCATCTCCGCTATATATCGTAGACGGTTTCCAAGTAGACAATATCGACTACCTTGCCAACTCGGACATCGAATCTATCGAAGTCCTCAAAGATGCTTCTTCTGCAGCCATCTATGGTAGCCGTGCCGCTAATGGTGTCGTAATGGTAACAACCAAATCGGGTAAAGTAGGACGTCCGGTAATCAACTATAGCGGTTCTGCAAGTTACCGTAAAATTACAAAAATGCTCGATGTATTGAGTCCTTATGAGTTCGTAAAATTACAAGGAGAGATTGATGCTACATTGCTTACAAGCTACTATAAGACCGGTAATGACGAGAATGGCAATCCTTACCGTTATCAAAGTTTAGATGACTACATCGGTGTAGGTGGCGTGAACTGGCAAGAAGAAACATTCAATCCTACCTGGTCTCAAGACCATAACCTTTCTATTGCCGGTGGTAGCGATAATACCAAATACACCGCTTCTTTCTCAAGATATACCGAAAACGGTATTTTCAAAAACAGCGGTTTTGACAAAACAACCGGAAAATTCCGTTTTAACCAAAAGTTATCTAAGGACCTCTCATTCGATGCAACCATCAATTACGTACAAACGACTCGTGAAGGTGTAGGCACATCTGCCGACAACGGACGTTTCAACATGCTTGCACAAATTCTGAGTGCCCGTCCTACCGGTGGCCTGCGATTGACCGATGAAGAGTTGCTGGAAACTGCAATCGACCCCGAAATGCTGGAAGATGGCAGTGAAAGTCTGGCACAGGTAAACCCTGTGAAACAGACAGAATCCGTTACCAACAAAAAACGTTCGGAAATGTGGTCGGGCAACCTCTCCGTCAGTTGGCAAATCATCAAAGGGCTGACCTTCAAGACAGCAGGAACTTACAATACGACCAATACCCGTAATGATGTATTCTATAAAGAAGGTTCTAAAGAAGCTTACCGTAACGGTCAGTCTCCTTATGGACAAACGCAAATGTTGCGCGACGTACGTTGGAGTAACTACAACAACCTGACTTGGAAACAAAAAATCAAAAAGCACAGCTATGATGTAATGTTAGGTCATGAAATCTCATTCCGTAGCAGTGAGTACTTATTGGGACAGGCCATGAACTTCCCTTTCGATAATTTGGGAAATGACAATTTAGGACTGGGTGCTACACCGAGCCGCGTAGCTTCAAGCTATAGCGACAAAACATTGCTCTCATTCTTTGCACGTGCCAATTACAACTACAATAACCGTTACCTGTTTACGGCAACGATGCGTGCCGACGGTTCAACAGTATTCTCCAATAAACATAAGTGGGGATACTTCCCGTCCTTCAGTGCAGCCTGGCGCGTATCCGAAGAAAAGTTCATGAAAAGCCTGCCTTGGATCTCAAACATGAAAGTCCGCTTCGGTTGGGGTATCGTTGGTAACGACCGTATTTCCAACTATCTCTCAATGGACTTGTACGAGGCTGTGAAATATGGTGTAGGCAATAATGTAATGACTGTACTCAATCCCAAACAGTTGAAAAACTCAAATTTGAAATGGGAAGGTTCTTCAACCGTAAACTTGGGAGTTGACTTAGGCTTCTTAGACAACCGCCTGAATGTTACCGCAGACTTCTTTATCAAGAATACCAAAGATTTGCTTCTGGCTCAGTCATTGGCACACGTAACAGGTTTCGACAGCCAAATGCAAAACATCGGTAAAATTCAGAACAGAGGTATCGAATTGAGTCTGAACAGCACAAACATTCAGACTAAAGATTTCAATTGGCAGACAAATTTCAATATTTCATTCATTCGTAATGAACTGAAAGAACTGGCTTCCGGTGTAAATTCAATGTATGCCCGTTCAGGATTTGACTCCAACTTTACTCAATACGATTACATTGCTACCGTAGGTGAATCACTTGGTCTGATTTACGGTTATGAATTCGACGGCATTTACCAAAGTTCCGACTTCAACATTACCCCCGACGGCAAGTATATCTTGAAAGAAGGAATCGTAAATAACACGATGTATGGTAATAAAGTCGGTCTGCATCCGGGTGTGGTAAAATACAAAGACCAAGACGGGAACGGTATCATCACAACCGAAGACCGTACCGTAATCGGTAATGCACTTCCCAAATGGTATGGTGGTATCACAAACACATTCAGCTATAAAGGCATCGACCTGAGCTTTATGTTCCAGTTCAACTATGGCAATGATATTTACAACGCAACCCGCTTGTTTGCTACACAAAGTAAATCAAAGCGTAGAGGTATGCTGGCTGAAGTTGCCGATCGTTGGACTCCGACCAATGCTTCCAACACGGTTCCTGCCTATGACGGCTATATCAACAACGACTTATACTCACGCTTCATCGAAGATGGTTCATTCTTGCGTTTAAAGAACCTTACGTTGGGTTATTCATTCCCGCATAAGTTAACGAAGAAAGCACACATTTCCAAACTGCGTGTATATGCAACAGGCCAGAACCTGTTCTGCATCTCCGATTACAGCGGTTATGATCCGGAGGTGAACAGTGCAAGTAACAATCCGATGACTCCGGGCTTGGACTGGGGAGCTTATCCGAAGAGCAGAGTATTTACATTCGGTCTTGAACTTCAATTCTAAAAACAGCGTATAATGAAAAAGATAATATACTATATAGCACTCTCGGTGATGTGCTTACTTCCTTTCTCCTGCTCGGACATGCTGGAAGAGGAAAACAGAACCGAAATGGAAAAGAAGAACTATATGAATACGGCAGCAGAGGCGGAAAAAGTATTGCTGGGTATATATAGCACTCTCTCCACAGACAATTTGTATGGACTAAACCTGTCTATCCTGTTTAATACAGGAACAGATATGGAACAAGTGGAAGGTACCACTATCGAAGGTCCCCGTATCGTTCCTACCAACGCATTTCCTGCAACGCAACAAGAAGTGCAGGCTACATGGGCTTCGCTTTATACTGCCATCCATAACGCCAATGAGTTTTTGGAACGTATTTCGCTGAAATTAGATACCTATACAGAAACAGATAGAAAGCTGGGTATCATCTATATGGCGGAAGCTCGAACATTAAGAGGCCTTTTATACTTCGAACTTGTACGCCGTTACGGTAATGTCGTATTAATGACTTCATCATTGGATTCATACAAAGACCCTTCTACTTTTGTACAAGCTGACCCTAAAACAGTATATGAATTCATCGAAAAAGACCTGAAGTATGCCATCGACAATCTGCCGTATGCAATTGACGATACATATCGTACCAATACCTCTTACCGCATATCAAAAGGCGCTGCTTTGGGACTGTTGGCAAAAGTGTATGCAACATGGGCAGGATGGCCTTTAAAAGATGAGAGCAAGTGGGAATTAGCTGCAAAAACCGCAGAAATCCTGATTATCTCCGGCAAGCACGGATTGTTGCAGAACTACGAGCAACTCTGGAAAAATACTTGTAACGGTGAGTGGGATCCCAAAGAAAGTCTTATAGAGTTTTCTTTCTATAGTCCTACAGCCAGTGCAGCAAGCGACCCCGTTGGCCGCATCGGCAAATGGAATGGCGTGAAAACCACTCAAATACCCGGTGTCAGAGGCAGATGTTCAGCAATGGTCAAAGTAATTTACACTTTCCTCAAAGACTGGAGAGAGCCTGAAGTAGAATCATATCAGGATGGTAAAACAACCAGATACAGATACAAGAATGGTGTACTTACCGACTACCGTCGCGATTTATCCATCGCCAACTATCAATACACCAATGAAGGCAGTGTATTATACGTTAAAGGCAGTGCAACCGAGGACAAAATCATTGTGGATAAAGATTTAAATCCGAATCTTTCCCAAAAAGAAAAACAAAGTTACACCCCCGCAAAATGGGATATTGAAAAGTATATGACTAACGGCAAGGTTATCAATGACGATAAATCAAATGTCAACTGGTATTTCTTGCGTTATGCCGATGTACTGTTACTTTACGCAGAAGCTTTGAACGAATGGAAAGGTGCTCCTACCGACAAGGCTTATGAGGCAGTCAATATGGTTCGTGCACGTGGCTACGGACATCCTTCTTCAACAAAATACAAAATTGCAGAAGGAATGGACCAAGAACAATTCCGCGAAACCGTTCGCTTGGAACGCGCTTATGAATTGGCTTTCGAAGGTCAACGTCGCCCTGATTTGGTACGCTGGGGAATGTATTATCAGGCAATCCAAAACACTCAAGATGAATTGACTCAATGGTGGACTGAAGCCAGAAACAGCCTGGGAGATAAAAAAGATGAATTGAACGAAAGCGGTGAGCTCAAAATCCCAAGAACTCCCAACTACACAGTTGCCCGCTATACCCAGGAAAACAAACATGAGTTGCTTCCTATCCCACAACGGGACATGGACCTTTGCAGCCAGTTTGTACAAAATCCCGGTTGGAAAGTAGACTGATAATAAAGCCTGATATAAAGTTAATAATCTTCCAATATGCCCCCTCCCCGGGCATATTGGAGATTTTCTAAACTCTTTTCAACAAAAGTGACATTCAAAGAACGCGGATTAATTGCCTTTTCAACATTCTTGCTACAAGAACCATAAAAAATCCGTTAGCTTTGCTTTCGTTACAAAATCTACTAAAATCAATTATTTTAAAAACGAATAACATGAAAAAGAACCTTGTTCTCTTGGCTTTGGGTGCATTGACTTTCGTGTCATGCCAAACACAACCCAAAGAAGACTACAGTTGGATTAAAAAAGGCTTGGACGCAGCCTCTGCGCAACTGCAATTAACCGCAGAAGAAATTTCGTCCACTAATATGCTGCCGCGTTCTATCCGTACAGGCTATGACATGAACTTCCTGTGCCGCCAGTTGGAAAGAGACTCGCTTACTTTCAAAGATTCGCTCCGTGCGCAGCCTACAGCCGACCAGTTGGGAAAACGCCGTTTGTGCAGCGTTTATGACTGGACCAGCGGTTTCTATCCGGGCTCTTTATGGTATGCCTACGAACTGACGGGCAACGATACACTGAAAACATGGGCCATCCAATATACCAACCTGTTGAACCCCGTCCGTTACTACACCGGTACGCACGACCTGGGCTTCATGGTAAATTGCAGTTACGGCAACGCCGAGCGTCTGGCTCCTAACGACACCATTGCAGCCGTAATGAAAGAAACAGCCGACAACCTGTGCGGACGCTTCAACGATTCCATCTCGGCTATCCGTTCATGGGACTTCGGAACATGGAACTTCCCCGTTATCATCGACAATATGATGAACCTGGATTTGCTGTTCAATGTAGCCAAGGCAACCGGCAACAACTCTTATAAAGACATCGCCGTAAAACACGCAATGACTACCATGAACAACCACTTCCGCCCCGACTATACCTGCTGGCACGTAGTAAGCTACAACAACGACGGCACGGTAGAGAAGAAACAGACATTCCAGGGCAAGAACGACGACTCTTCATGGGCACGCGGACAAGCATGGGCCGTATACGGCTATACCGCCTGCTATCGTGAGACGCAAGACACTACTTTCCTGAATTTCGCCGTAAAAGTGGCCGACATGATTATGAACCGTGTCAAGACCGACGATGCCATTCCTTACTGGGACTACGACGCTCCCGTAACCGAAGAGACTCCGCGCGACGCATCCGCCGCTTCCGTAACCGCTTCCGCCCTGATAGAGCTGAGCACAATGGTTCCCGACGGAAAGAAATACCTGGATTATGCAGAGAAAATCCTGAAGAGCCTGTCGGGCGACGCCTATCTGGCAAAGGTTGGCGAAAACCAAGGATTCATCCTGATGCACTCTACCGGTTCGCTGCCTAACGGTTCGGAAATCGACACTCCGTTGAACTATGCGGACTACTATTACCTGGAAGCCCTGAAACGCTTCATGGATCTGAAAGGTATCAGCTACAAAAATCTCTAATAGCCATATTGTAAACCAACAAACATTATGAATAAGACTTTTAAATATATCGTCCTGCTGGCGCTTGCCTGCTTCGTTGGCAAAGCAAATGCCCAGGAATTGAAAACCGAAGTGTTCTCGCTCCTCAACCTGGATTATCCCGGACTGGAGAAAGTAAAGGCCTTGCACCAGGAAGGCAAAGATGCCGATGCAGCCAAAGCATTGCTCGACTACTACCGTGCACGTACCAACGTGAAGACTCCCGACGTAAACCTGAAAAAGGTTACCATCGGCAAGGACGAACAGAAAATGGCCGACGACGCTCTGCAACATACATTCTTTGCCCACAAAGGCTACCAGCCGTCATTCAATTACGGTGAAGACATCAACTGGAGATACTGGCCGGTAAAGGACAACGAACTGCGCTGGCAGTTGCACCGCCACAAATGGTTTACTCCCATGGGCAAGGCCTATCGTGTAAGCGGTGACGAGAAATACGCCGTAGAGTGGACCAAACAGTATATCGACTGGATCAAGAAAAACCCGTTGGTGAAGATTAACAAGAATGAATATGAACTGACAGGCAATACCCAACTGAAAGATGACGCAGAGAATGTACGTTTCGCATGGCGTCCGCTGGAAGTGAGCAACCGTCTGCAAGACCAGACCTCACAGTTCCAACTGTTCCTCCCGTCTCCCTCTTTCACCCCGGAGTTCCTGACCGAGTTCCTGGTAAACTACCACAAACATGCCATCCATATATTGGGCAATTACTCTGCACAGGGTAATCACCTGCTGTTCGAGGCACAGCGTATGATCTACGCCGGCGCTTTCTTCCCCGAATTCAAAGAGGCTGCTGCCTGGAGAAAGAGCGGCATCGACATCATGAACCGTGAAATCAACGTACAGGTGTATAACGACGGCGGACAGTTCGAACTCGACCCGCACTATCACCTCGCTGCCATCAACATTTTCTGCAAGGCACTGAACATTGCCGACCTGAACGGTTT
Source organism: Bacteroides sp. NSJ-48 (assembly GCF_014287405.1). Classification (NCBI taxonomy): domain Bacteria; kingdom Pseudomonadati; phylum Bacteroidota; class Bacteroidia; order Bacteroidales; family Bacteroidaceae; genus Bacteroides; species Bacteroides sp. NSJ-48. Next base: position 142,244 of record NZ_JACOOD010000005.1, read on the forward strand.
CCGCAACGAGTTCCCGCAGGAGTACCTGGATACAATCGAGAAAATGATTGTATTCTATGCCAACGTTTCTTTCCCCGACTACACCAACCCGTGTTTCAGCGATGCCAAGCTCACCAATAAGAAAGAAATGCTGAAGAACTACCGCAGCTGGAGCAAGATGTTCCCGAAGAACCAGTTCATCAAATATCTGGCAACCGATGGTAAAGAAGGCGCACTGCCCGAATATCTCTCTAAAGGTTTCCTGAAATCCGGTTTCTTCGTATTCCGTAACTCCTGGGGAACGGATGCCATGCAAATGGTTGTAAAGGCCGGTCCGAAAGCATTCTGGCACTGCCAGCCGGATAACGGTACTTTCGAACTCTGGTTCAACGGCAAAAACCTGTTCCCCGATTCCGGTTCTTACGTATATGCCGGCGAGGGCGAAGTGATGGAACAACGCAACTGGCACCGTCAGACCTGCGTACACAACACCGTAACGCTGAACAACAAGAATCTGGACCAGACCGAATCCGTAACCAAGCTGTGGCAGCCGGAAGGCAACGTACAGATACTGGTTACCGAGAATCCGAGCTACAAGAACCTGAAACACCGCCGTTCCGTATTCTTCGTAGACAACAGCTACTTCGTAATTGTAGACGAAATGGTGGGAAGCCAGAAAGGCTCCATCAACCTGCACTACCAGATGCCGAAAGGCGAAATCGCCAACAGCCGCGAGGACATGACTTTCGTCACTCAGTTTGAAGAAGGAAGCAACATGAAGCTGCAATGCTTCGGCCCCGAAGGCATGACGATGAAAAAAGAGCCGGGCTGGTGCTCCACCGCTTACCGCAAACGCTACAAACGCATGAACGTATCCTTCAATGTGAAGAAAGACAGCGAAGATGCAGTACGTTACATCACCGTTATCTGTCCGATAAAGAACAGCGCAGACGCCCCCAAATTGTCTGCCAAGTTCAAAAACAAGACATTCAATGAAAACGGACTGGAAGTAGAGGTGAAAGTAAACGGCAAGAAACAGTCTTTAAATTACAAATTATAATATAAAAGCAACATGACGAAAGGGAGTGCCCAAAAATGAAAAGCCAATCGATAGCGATTTTAGTTTTTGAGCACTCCCTTTCTTCATAATGAAAAGCGATAAATCCCGGTTATGAAAAACAATCTTTCCAATGTACTTCTTCCGTTAGCCACATTAAGCCTCGCTTCCTGTGCCGGCCAGCAAAAAGAAGAACCCAAGCGTCCGAACATTATCTTCATGATGACGGACGACCATACCACACAAGCCATGTCCTGCTATGGCGGCAATCTCCTGCAAACTCCCAACATGGATCGTATAGCCAACGAAGGTATCCGTATGGACAACTGCTACGCGGTCAATGCCCTTTCCGGCCCGTCACGCGCCTGCGTCCTTACCGGTAAGTTCAGCCACGAAAACGGTTTTACGGATAATGCAAGCACCTTCAACGGCGACCAGCAAACATTCCCGAAACTGCTCCAGCAAGCCGGCTACCAGACGGCCATGATCGGCAAATGGCACCTTATCAGCGAACCGCAGGGCTTCGACCACTGGAGCATCCTGAGCGGCCAGCACGAACAGGGCGATTATTACGACCCCGATTTCTGGGAAGACGGCAAACATATCGTAGAGAAAGGCTATGCCACGGACATCATCACAGACAAGGCCATCAAATTCCTCGAAGGCAGGGACAAGAGCAAACCGTTCTGCATGATGTATCATCAGAAAGCGCCTCACCGCAACTGGATGCCGGCTCCGCGCCACTTGGGCATCTTCAACAATACCACATTCCCGGAACCCGCCAGCCTGTTCGACGACTACGAGGGACGCGGCAGAGCAGCCCGCGAGCAGGACATGTCCATCGAACATACCCTGACCAACGACTGGGACTTGAAACTGCTGACCCGCGAAGAGATGCTGAAGGATACCACCAACCGCCTTTACAGCGTGTACAAGCGCATGCCTGCCGCCGTACAGGACAAATGGGACTCCGTATATGCGCAGCGCATTGCCGAATACCGCAAGGGCGACCTGAAAGGTAAGGCGTTAATCAGTTGGAAATACCAGCAATACATGCGCGACTACCTGGCTACCGTGCTGTCTGTGGACGAAAATATCGGCCGCCTTCTGAACTATCTTGAAAAGACCGGAGAGCTGGACAATACAATCATCGTCTACACTTCCGACCAGGGCTTCTTCCTCGGCGAACACGGCTGGTTCGACAAGCGCTTCATGTACGAGGAATGCCAGCGCATGCCGCTTATCATCCGCTACCCCAAAGCCATCAAGGCGGGAAGCACAAGCAATGCAATCTGCATGAATGTGGACTTCGCTCCCACCTTCCTCGACTTTGCCGGTGTGGAAATCCCGTCGGACATTCAGGGAACTTCCTTGAAACCGGTGTTGGAGAACGAAGGCAAGACACCCGCCGACTGGCGCAAGGCTGCCTACTACCACTATTATGAATACCCTGCCGAGCATTCGGTAAAACGTCATTACGGCATCCGTACACAGGACTTCAAACTGATTCATTTCTACAACGACATCGACGAATGGGAAATGTACGACCTGAAAGCCGACCCGCGCGAAATGAACAACGTGTTCGGCAAGCCCGAATACGCCGAAAAGCAGAAAGAGCTGATGCAACTGCTGCAAGAGACTCAAAAACAGTATAAAGACAACGACCCCGACGAAAAAGTAAACGAGCTTTTCAAGGGCGACAGAAGATTAATGAAAAACAGATAAAACCATTAAATTTATTATCATGGATAGAAGAAGTTTTCTAAAAAACACAGGCTGGTCTTTTCTGGGACTGGCAGCTTCGGGAAGCCTGCTCGGCTCTTGCGTGGCAGGAAGCAAAGAAGCAAAGAAGATTATGCCGTCGGCAAGCAACCTGAAAGTATTCTGGGGCGACTTGCACAACCACTGCAACCTCACTTACGGACACGGCGATATGCGCGATGCTTTCGAGGCGGCCAAAGGCCAGCTGGACTTTGTCAGCGTAACGCCCCATGCCATGTGGCCGGACATTCCGGGTGCAAACGACCCTCGTCTGAAATGGGTAATCGACTACCATACCGGAGCTTTCAAGCGTCTGCGCGAAGGCGGCTATGAGAAGTACGTAAAGATGAGCAACGAATACAACAAGGAAGGCGAATTCCTTACCTTCATCGGATACGAGGCCCACAGCATGGAGCACGGCGACCACGTGGCGCTGAACTACGACCTGGATGCGCCGCTCGTGGAATGTACCTCTATCGAAGACTGGAAAGAGAAAGCCAAAGGACATAAAGTATTCGTTACTCCGCACCACATGGGCTATCAGGGCGGTTACCGCGGTTACAACTGGAAATGCTTCACCGAAGGAGACATCACTCCGTTCGTCGAGATGTATTCCCGTCACGGCCTGGCGGAAAGCGACCAGGGCGACTACCCGTACCTGCACGATATGGGTCCCCGCCAATGGGAAGGAACCATCCAGTACGGTCTGGAGCAAGGACATAAATTCGGTATCATGGCTTCCACCGACCAGCACTCCGGCTATCCGGGCAGCTACGGCGACGGCCGCATCGGTGTCCTGGCTCCGTCACTGACCCGCGACGCCATCTGGGAAGCTCTCCGCACCCGCCACGTATGTGCCGCCACCGGTGATAAAATCATCATCGACTTCCGCCTCAACGACGCTTTCATGGGCGATGTAGTCCGTGGCAACAGCCGCCGCATCTACCTGAACGTAACCGGCGAAAGCTGCATCGATTATGTAGACGTTGTCAAGAACGGCCAGATACTGGCACGCATGAACGGCCCGTTGACCCCGGTTGCACCGGAAGGCGATACCGTCCGCTGCAAAGTAAAAGTGGATTTCGGCTGGAACCGCGAAGAGCGCTATGTGCACTGGCAAGGCAAGCTGTCTGTCAACAAGGGCCGTATCGTAAGCGTTACCCCCTGCTTCCGCGGCGCTGCCTTCACCTCGCCTCAGGAGGGCGAAACCGAATTCAAGACACATGTCAACCGCATCCTCTCCGTAGGCGAGAAGGAAACGGAACTGGACTTGTACAGCAGCAAGAACCCGAATACCACCACCGCAGCCATGCAGGCGGTAATCCTCGACCTGGAGATGCCGAAAGACGGTGTGCTCACCGCAGACTTCAACGGCAAGAAGTTCGAACACACACTGGGCGAACTGCTCGAAGGTTCACGTTCGCACTTCATGATAGGCTGGTTGAGCGAAGCCATTCTCTTTAACCGCGCCATGCCCGAAAGCTGCTTCACCGTAGAGCACTACATGGAAGACAAAGAGCCGCAGCGCGACACCGATTATTATTATGTACGCGTGCGCCAGCGCGACGGACAATGGGCATGGAGTTCTCCTATATGGGCTGAAAGAGTTTGACAATCATGAAAAAATACGCTATAGGAATTGACCTTGGCGGTACTTCCGTGAAATACGCCCTTATCGACAATGAAGGCGTATTTCACTTTCAAGGGAAGCTGCCGTCGAAAGCCGATGTATCTGCGGAAGCGGTAATCGGCCAGTTGGTAACCGCCTGCAAAGAGGCAATGGCTTCGGCCCTGCAACTCGGAGTAGCGGTGGAAGGAATAGGTATAGGCACTCCCGGCATTGTGGACGAAACCAACCGCATTGTGCTGGGCGGAGCCGAGAATATCAAAGGCTGGGAGAATCTGAATCTTGCCGACCGCATCGAAGCGGAAACGGGGCTGCCCGTGCAGATGGGCAACGATGCCAACCTGATGGGACTGGGAGAAACGATGTACGGAGCCGGACAAGGCGCACAGAATGTGGTGTTCCTGACCGTAGGAACCGGCATCGGCGGCGCGGTGGTCATCGGTGGCAAGCTGTTCAACGGCTTTGCCAACCGCGGCACCGAACTGGGCCATGTGCCCCTCATCGCCAACGGCGAACCCTGCGCATGCGGCTCTGTGGGCTGTCTGGAACATTACGCCTCCACTTCCGCACTGGTGCGCCGTTTCAGTAAGCGTGCCGCAGAAGCGGGCATCTCGTTTCCGGGCGAGGAAATCAACGGAGAGCTTATCGTACGCCTCTACAAAGAAGGAGACAAGCTGGCAACGGAATGCCTGGACGAGCATTGCGATTTTCTGGGGCACGGCATCGCCGGATTCATCAACATCTTCAGCCCGCAACGCATCGTAATAGGCGGCGGACTGTCCGAAGCCGGCGACTTCTATATCCGGAAAGTCAGCGAGAAGGCACACCGCTATGCCATAGCCGACTGTGCCGTGAACACTCAAATCATGGCTGCATCTTTAGGTAACAAGGCAGGAAGTATCGGCGCCGCGTCACTGGTCTTCTCACTAAATACGAAATAGTATGAAAAAGAATTTAGGAATGCTGGCGCTGATTATGGCGTTCTGGTTCACCATATCGTTTATCACCAATATCCTGGGACCGCTCATTCCGGACATTATCCATAACTTTAACCTGAGCGACCTGGCGATGGCGGGCTTTATCCCGACTTCTTTCTTCATCGCCTATGCCATCATGTCGGTTCCCGCCGGACTGATGATCGACCGTTTCGGCGAGAAACCGGTGCTGTTTCTGGGCTTCCTGATGCCGTTCATCGGCACTACGCTGTTTGCCTGCATACACACTTACCCCATGCTGCTTGCCTCATCGTTCATCATCGGCTTGGGCATGGCTATGCTGCAAACTGTGCTAAACCCGTTGCAACGCGTTGTAGGCGGCGAAGAAAACTATGCTTTCGTGGCGGAAGTGGCCCAATTCGTATTCGGCATCGCTTCGTTCCTGAGTCCGCTGGTATATACGTACCTCATTCACGAACTCAATCCGGACATATACACGGAAGGCAGGAACTTTTTCATCGACCTGCTGGCAGGTATCACCCCGCCCGACCTGCCTTGGGTATCGCTTTACTGGGTATTCACGCTGCTGTTGCTGGTGATGCTGGTTGCCGTAGGGATTTCCCGTTTCCCGAAAATCGAGTTGAAAGAAGATGAGAAAGGCGGTTCGAAAGACTCCTACCTGGCGCTGTTCAGGCAGAAATACGTATGGCTGTTCTTCCTCGGCATCTTCTGTTATGTAAGTACGGAACAGGGAACTTCCATCTTTATGAGTACGTTCCTCGAGCAGTATCACGGAGTGAACCCGCAGGTGGAAGGCGCAAAGGCCGTAAGTTACTTCTGGGGACTGATGACTGCCGGCTGCCTCGTAGGCATGGTGCTGTTGAAGCTCATTGACAGCAAACGGCTGCTCCAACTATCGGGCGGACTCACCATCATCCTACTGCTCACCGCACTCTTCGGAAGCAAGGAAGCATCCATCATTGCCTTCCCTGCCATCGGTTTCAGCATTTCCATGATGTACTCCATCGTGTTCTCGCTGGCGCTGAATTCGGCATCGCAACACCACGGTTCGTTTGCCGGCATCCTGTGTTCGGCAATCGTGGGCGGAGCAGGCGGCCCGATGATTATCAGCATGCTTGCCGATGCCACTTCGCTGCGTACCGGAATGCTGATTATCCTCGTGTTTGTAGGCTACATCACATTCATCGGTTTTTGGGCGCACCCGCTGATTAACAACAAGACGGTAAGCCTGAAAGAGCTTTTCAAGAAGTAAAAGACAAGAACGGCACACAATAAAAAAGAGACCGCAACGGCTTGCTGCCGCATGCGGTCTCTTTACTTTACACAACCCTTTTTATATCTAAAATCTACATAACTGGTTCACTACTTTCCTTCCGCAGCATCCGGCCGGGTATTTATGGTACAGATGCTCACCCGGTTCCAGTCCGGTTCTTCAAACATATACCCCACTCCCTGACCTTCGGCAACAATCCGGTCTTTGGCGATTCTATATCTATTGACCAGCATATTGCGTACGGCCTCGGCACGTTGGCGGGCGATGCGTTCGTTCACCTCCGCACTGCCTTCGGGAGAGGCATACCCTTTGATAACGACTCCCGCTTCCTTATGATTTCTCAGATAAGTGGCGATGCGCTCCACATTGGGCAACTGTGAATTATCGATGCTGATTCTGCCCTGACGGAACGTAATCACCGACTCCAACAGTTTCTTGCTGTTGTCGATAGTATCCTTCACCACTTCCGGTTTCCGGTTCCGGCAAGCTGCCAGTTCACTTTCCAAATCGGAAACTTTCCGGTTGGCATCCTGCAATACTTTGGCGGTATTGTCGGCCTCGGCACGGAGACGGTTGATTTGGGCGTTCAGTTGGTTGACTTCCGCCTGGTCGTAAGGCCTTACTTCGGTGAAGTGATGGCTACCGTTGCTGCATCCGAAATGATAAGTCAGCCCGGCGCTGATTTCCCAGGCTGCACGGTTGGCATGGAAACGCACGGCTTCCGTACCCATAGCGTTCATATCATACACCAAAGCCGGTTTCACAGCCAATGTCCATGCCTTGCTTTCTCCCAGGTTGAAGTTGAAATTCAGTCCCAGTTTGCTGGACATACTGTTACGGTCTTCGCCCATACCGGAGTTTACGTAATAATGCAGCCAGCCGATACCTGCCACAGCCTCAACCTCAAACAGACGGGGAGCACCGTTATACCCCGCAAACAGATTACCTAAGTTGACCAGCCCCAGCAGACTGACGTTTGACGCGTCAAAAGCCGTTTTGCTGCCCGTAGTGTTAAAGCTGCCCATAGCCTCCAGGCTCAGGCCGAAGGTAGGTGTCAGATACTTATCGACATGCACACCCACTACCGGACGCATGTTCTTAAAGAACGAGTGATGCGTCAGCGGAGTCGTTCCACCCGCATTGACACCTATCGCCCAGTTGTCGGCAAACTTGTTTCCGGTCAGCGCCGTTTGTCCGTCAGCATAGCCAACCGCAACACTCAACAATAATAGACTTGCTAAAATCTTCTTCATACAATTTTTCTGTTTTAAGTTAGTACATAAATTTATAATAAATAGATGTTGAAAGCCTGTTTACAGAGCTTCCCAGTACTTCATATTGGTAATTCTTTCCAGCAGCACTTTTCTGTCGCCCTCGCGTACACTGTTGCCTGCCGCAACCGGGATGATGCTTGCCCGTTTGCCTATACCGTGCCATTTCAGCATAGCTGCCGGAACGCCGCGTTCGAGCAATGCCTCATACACTCTTTTGGCACGGCGGTTGGAAAGGTCCGTATTATAAGCGCTGCTTCCCCTTGCATCGGTGTAGCCGGTAATCAGGAAGCGGGCGTCGGGATAGCTTTTCAGAAGCCCGGCCAGCCTGTCGAGCGTCTTTTCCGAAGCAGCCGTGAGCACATCCTTATCAAACTCGAAGTAGATATTATCCAGCAGGTCGCACGCCATTGCTTCGACAGAACCGGCTGTATCCGCCTGCTTCTCTACAATCCGCTCAACAATCTTTTCCACCTCAACAGGTTTCTCTATCTCCACATACTTCACTACCGGAGCTTGCTTTTTGCTCTTTCCGCCAATGCGCCAGATGACGCGGGCAGACACCTGCACAAAGTGAGGAAGATTCTTCTGCACCGGCAGGAGATATTCACCTTGCAGGCCAAGCCCGAAGGAATTGCTTAGCCACGCATTTACACCTGCACCGAACGAAAGCGGAACAAAAGAGTTCTTATCCGATGAGCGCCCGCCGGGATTCCACACATCGGACGATTCCCAGTGCGCCTCTCCCGTGGGGTCGTCCACAAAATTGCCGCCATAGGCCGACGCAAAATTCTTATGCAGGTAATTCACCCCCACTCTGAGGTAGGGTTCCACCCATTGAGACTCAAACAAGGGGGTAAAGCGGAACTGCATACCCAAACCGCCCATATACAGCAGGTCGTGTTTCCGGTCATTGCCCGCAATCCGGTTCTTGTTTTTCGCCACGCCTACCGTACCTTGCAAATCCAGATAAAACCACCGGTTCAGTTCCCGTGCCACATACAGGTTTGCTCCTCCCATCAGGTGGTTGGCCTTCAGGTTGTACATATAATTATCCGGAGTACTCTGAAAACCGGTGACAGACACGCGGCTCCAGTTTATCAACGAACCGCCTGCACCTATTTCCCATGCTTTCTTGTCCTGGCCTCTTCCCGTCAGAGGAACTGACAGGAAGAAGAGGGAGACAAGATATAGTATTGTTTTTTTCTTCATATTAATATGTATTTATCTACCGTAAATCAATCAATCAATCCATCCAGTCTGCCGGACACTCTTTTATCTCCAAAGGTATACGCTTGGTTCTGTCGGCAAAGTCAACCAGGAAATACTGTTCACCTTCTTTCAGCAGGTAGTAAGCAAATCTGCTGCGATATTCGTAAGTCGCACTATATGTTATCTGATTGGTTCCTTTAGTTCTACTCCGGATATCCAGACCTATCCAATTACCCGGATAAGCGCTTGTCAGCATAAAGTGTTTGCCACCTTCCGAAAGCGGTACAGTACCGGTGTGCACAGTGCCTCCCGTTCCGTTAACAAACGTACGCATTTGGATGAATACAGCACGATTTTTTGCCAAATCGGAAGCTGGCAGCTTGCCTTCCGGAAATTTCCAGATACCGGTATCCGGGTCTTTCGTAAACCTATCTTGCCCTGACGGATAAGCATATGTTTTATAGAAATCAGGCAACTGGTCTGTATCGATTTCACCCCATAAAGTGGTTACTCCCTGTTTGATTTCCAAAAAGACAGCTCCTTCCTTGAAGCCCGGTGTCGGATATATTTCCGGAATATGAATCTTATCCTGCAAATATACGGTCTGGCCGTAATCATTATAAGAACCGGCACCGTCACCGAAGTAAAGGCCTGAATAAAACTCGTTCCCATCCCACTCGTATTTTAACAACCCATTAATCGTATCATTCTTTGCCACGTTAGCTTTTTCCGTAGGAGTCAGTACCAAAGGACGCCGTATACGGAGATATGAATAACCGTAATCATAAGTTTGACTCTTATCTTTATCCAAATTCTGTTCATTTACAGGTAGGTTTATGTCCTTAATTTTAGCAGCCTTCATCATATAAGAGTTGAGACTACTTGGATAATCGTCCCATTCTCCGTCTATCTGACGCTCAAATTTAAAAGATATATTTGCATATCTGGTAGCATTTATATCAGACGAGGCGTTGCTCAAATATACCATACTCACCGTAGCCCTCACATTTATTCTATTCGGAACCAGCGTATTATTGGCACTTGTTTCCTGCACCCCGCCAACCGTTACGGTTACACTGCCTGTCCGGCGTGATAAAGGCTGGTTGTCCGGCAACTTATCCCATGCCACCTTGAACTGTCCGTTGTCATCCGTCGTGAAGGTTTCCGTAGCTCCTACTCCGGGCAATCCGCTTACCTGCACACCTGCGGCTACTTTCTTTCCCGTTTTGTCATACACGGTAAAGAGCACCGAACCGTCCGTAGGAATCACATATTCCCGTAACTGGGAGTTCCAATAATCAGGAATGACATTATATTTTCCTACTTGTATTTCAATCACCGAAGACCTACCCGTCAGGAAATCCCAGAAGTCCGTCTGCTTGTTCCGGTCTGCCGGCCATTTCTGGTCGGGTTTATGAGGATTGTCCACTTCACCGGATGCGATGTATTCTTTCCAAAGTTCATAGGCGCTCTTTCCGTTCGTACCATTTGCGCCGTTTGTACCATTTGTTCCGTTTGTACCATCCTTACCGTCTTTCCCGAAAGATGGCTTTCCGGTATCCGTACCGTTGATATACCAGTTACCGTTCTCGCCAATGGCCACTTCCGGAGATTTCCCGTCGGCACCGACGGCTTTCTTACCCGTATCCGTACCGTCTACGAACCAGTTGCCGTTGCCACCGATGGTAATCGTGGGCGACACACCGTCTTTTCCGTCCGTACCCGTGGCCTTCTTACCGGTGTCCACACCATTGACAAACCAGTGGTCGTTATCACCGATGGTTACGGTAGGCGGCACGGCATCTTTACCGTTCGCACCGTCCTTGCCCGCTTCTCCCTGCGCGGCAATGCCTGTATCCTCATTTCCGACAAACCAATGGCCGTTATCGCCGATATGCGGTGTCTGGCCGCTCTCGCCGGTAGCGCCTGTGAGGAAATACCAGAAATCCTGCACCGTATTATTGCCTGCCGGCCATTTGCTGCCGGGGTTGTGCGGATTGTCCACGCTGCCGTCGGCAATCATATCCTTCCACTGGTCAAAAGCACTCTTTCCGTCTTTCCCGTCTTTTCCGTCATTTCCTTTAAGATACTTGAAAAAGTCCGCAACTTCCGTCTGGTCTTTCGGCCAGTCTACCGTTCCGTCCGCTACTTTTTCTTTCCAAAACTCATAGGCCGAAAGCCCGGTATCACCTTTAGGCCCTTTGGGCATGGTGATGTCAACATCGGTACAGGCGGCCATCAACAGGCATACAACTATCCCGTACCATTGTACAAATTTAAATTTACTCATCTGAATTTCAATTGTTTAATTAGCTTATAGTTTGTATATACTGTTTATAAGATGCAAATGGCAAACGGATGTAAGTTTCGGGCAGCAAGAAGTCCTTTTATTTCGTCTGCAAAAATACATACACATTTACAACGCATCATTTCAGATAAAAGACAATTAATTTCCCTTTTCGGACAAAGTGCCCGAAAAAAGAATAAACAAGCGGTAAACATCTGTTTCACACCCATATATACTGAAACAGATGGCAGTTGTCCTTACTCTCCATGATGCCTTTCCGCTTCAATACCGAATACAAGTCCTCGCACGATTTCATGCCTATGCCGTGCAGCTTTGCCAACGCATTGAATCCGTTCTTCTTGACAAAGCGCAGAAGGTCTTCCAGCAGATAGATGTTATACTCCCTGAGCCTGCGCAGGATTCTCGGAGTTATCTCAAGCACTGCCAGAGGCGTCGACAGCATTTTCAGGTATTCAACGGGGATGCCCCGCTCCTTGAACGGTACGACAACCCTCACCGGAGTACGGTCGATGTTCCTTTTGGACAGAAGCGACCGGCAATTCCTGTATCTCACTCTAATCGCCTGAAGCTCCTGCCGTTCCTGCGCCATGGCATCCCAATCGTCCATAATCTCTTCTACCGACCTCTCATACATAGAGGCCAGTTCTTTTGCCGAAAGGCCGTATTTCTCCGCAAGTTCCTGCATGCCGTCTTTCCTTGTCAGCAGCGAGCAGAAAATATCCTGCTCCCTGGGGTCTTTTATCTGCATGGACATCTTCCTGACAAGCCGTTCAAAACTATGCATGCAGTGGTTTTTCTTCTCCATTAAATATTTCATAGTGTTACGATTGTTTTTTGATGTGGCTCTCCTCGCGCAGATGGGTCGGGGTTGTGCCGAACTGTTTCTTGCAGTAGCAGGTGAGGTGCGCGGAAGAGCTGAAACCGAACTCCCTGGCTATTTCCCGGAAAGCGATATCCGGGTTACAGATTTTCTCGTGGATAAGTTCGGCTTTCCGTTCCTGCATCCACTGATAGGGACTTTGATTGAAATAGTGCTGGAACTTCCGGTTGAAGGAGCGTTCCGAAACGCAGCACAGACTGGCAAACTCCTTGACGGTCTTTACCTTCCGGTAATTGTTCAGGATAAGGTCCTCGAACTTGCTCCCCATTCCGGAAGCGCCGGCAAAAAAGCCAGCCAGTTCGTTTTTGGCATAAAAGCCGCGCAGTATCAGAATGACTTCCTGCTGTTTAAGAATATGCATGTGCCTGCACAGCAGTCCCGTTTCCAAATAAAACAGCACCTGCCTCAAGGCATGAAGCAGCGGTTTACGGATGGGCAGGGTGTGGTCATTGGTGGCAATAGGTTTCTCATGAGAAATGGAATCGAAATACATCTTGTCGCACACCGTTATTTCCTTGTTCCAGAACAGCAGGAGGTATTCTGCCGGGGTGATGCCCGTCAAGCGGTTCTCTTCCCGCTGAGGTATGAGCAGCATCCTGTTGGCATGCACGGAGATGGTATGTTCCCTGCCCAGCTCTACCAGCACCTCTCCTTTGAGCACGAACAGTACACAGAAGCAACCGTCATTATCAATCCGGCCTTCTTCGTGTGCAGTTAATTCGTACCGTGAAAATCCGCTTTCATACCTCAGTTGATAATTGAAGCAGGAACGATGCTCTGACAAATAAAATAATCTCATTGATAACTTTTTAATTTATACGCCATAATAACGCATCGCTTTTTTAGATTGTTTTTCACAAAAAAGACATTTATTTATAAATTTAAGACTATCGTAAGGTTTCGCAGGGTTTTATAAGTATTTGAAAGGTGTATTGATTCCGCTCATTAGCAGCAAGATGGCTGCCAATAAAGTCAAAGCAAAAGATTATCCCGTTCCACCGTGGAGTAGTTTTCATTCCACCGTGGTGGAACAAAAACTACTCCGTGGCAGAACAAAACTTTCTCCACGGTGGAACGGATTGGTTCTTGCATGCTTTCTGCCTGATACTTATAGAGGAAACACTCGAAGATGCGCTTTGGAGGGAAAGATAATGGCTGTATTTATTATCCCCATAAATAGGGATTGTTCCATTATGGAATACTTTGTATCTTTGCCACAAAACTAAACGGATGAAACAAGGGTACCTGAAAATAATGAGATGGTTTCTGCCTGTGCTATTTATATCGTACATGGCAGGTATCACACTCTTTACTCACTCGCATGTAGTGAATGGGGTGACCATTGTCCATTCGCACCCGTTTAAGAAAGACTCTCCCCATAGTCACACCACAGTCGAATTTCAATTGATTCATTTGCTGAGCCACGTGGCGACTACCGGAGCCGGTATCTTTTTTCTCTCTTTTCAGTTTATTGCTTATCTGCTCTATACCCTTTCGTGGCGTCCGGATAGGGCAGGATACTGTTCGTCCGTCGTGGGCGTGGTATCTTTGCGGGCACCTCCTGCCGGAAGATAAAACCTCTCTCTCACTGCATTATTTAGAAAAATTTATTTAGTAATTCTACTATCCAAAAATGAAAATGAAGAAATATATATTTTTCCTCGTTGGCCTGTGCTGTGCCCTGTTGCCTGCTATGGCCGACCAACCGGAGCTGCTGGAACTGAAAGCGTCTGATGCCAATATTATCGGTCATGTACTCGATAAAAAAACAGGTGAACACCTCTCTTATATAACAATCGCCCTGAAAGGAACTACCATTGGTACGGTGACGGATGCCACCGGACACTATTTCCTGAAAAACCTTCCCGAAGGGAATTTTGTGCTCGAAGCCAGTTCGGTGGGGTATAAAACCATCAGTCGCAATGTCAGTCTCAGGAAAGGAAAGACACTTGAAGAAAATTTTGAGTTGGAAGAAGATGCCGTGGCGCTTGACGGAGTGGTGGTGTCGGCCAATCGCAGCGTGACCAAACGGCGCCTGGCACCTACATTGGTCAATGTGGTAGATATGAAGATGTTTGAGAATACAAACTCGCCTACACTTTCGCAGGGGCTTAACTTCCAGCCCGGTGTCCGGGTCGAAACGAACTGCCAGAATTGCGGTTTCCAGCAGGTGCGCATCAACGGACTGGACGGTCCGTATACACAGATTCTTATCGATTCGCGTCCCATCTTCAGTGCCCTTTCCGGTGTTTACGGGTTGGAGCAGATTCCTGCCAATATGATTGAGCGCGTAGAGGTGATGCGAGGCGGAGGTTCTGCCCTGTTCGGTTCGTCCGCCATTGCCGGAACCATTAATATCATCACCAAGGAGCCACTGCGCAATTCGGGGCAGTTGGCACATACCCTTACTTCTATCGGAGGCAGCTCGTCTTTCGATAATAATACTTCGCTGAATGCATCGCTGGTGACCGATAATCATCGGGCGGGACTCTATGTGTTCGGGCAGAACCGTCATCGGGATGCGTACGATCATGATGGAGACGGTTATTCCGAAATGCCGAAACTTAAAAACCAGACGGTCGGCTTCCGTTCGTTCCTCAAGACAAGCACTTATTCTAAGTTGACATTCGAGTATCATCACTTACAGGAGTTCCGTCGTGGCGGAAACCTGCTGAACCGTCCGCCTCACGAGGCTGACATTGCCGAGCAGATTCAGCACTCTATCAACGGCGGCGGCTTGAAATTCGATTATTTTGCTCCGAATGAAAAACACCGCCTGACCGTTTATACTTCGGCACAGCATACGGACCGCGACAGTTATTATGGCAGCAAAAAAGACCAGAATGCCTATGGAAAGACAACGGACCTGACCTTTATCGGCGGTTCTCAATATGTGTACAGTTTCGGTAAATGCCTTTTCATGCCTGCCGACCTGACTGCGGGATTGGAGTATAACCGGGATAACCTGAAGGACGATATGTGGGGATACAACCGTTATACGAAGCAGACGGTAAATATCGGTAGTGCTTTTTTGCAGAATGAATGGAAAAACGAAAAATGGAGCATTCTCTTGGGCGGACGTCTGGATAAGCACAATCTGATCGACCATGTTATCTTTAGCCCTCGTGCCAATCTCCGTTTCAATCTTTCCGAGGACATTAATCTCCGCTTGAGTTATTCGTCGGGCTTCCGTGCCCCGCAGGCTTTCGACGAAGACCTGCATATTGAGAATGTAGGCGGAACGGTGTCAATGATTGAGCGTGCCAAGAATCTGAAAGAGGAAAAATCTCAGAGTTTCAGCGCCTCAGCCGATATGTATCACCGTTTCGGTGCTTTTCAGGTGAACTTCCTGGTTGAAGGTTTTTATACCAGACTGTCGGATGTATTTGTACTCGAGAACATCGGAGAGCGGGACGGCATTCTTATCAAAGAGCGGCGTAACGGTTCGGGTGCCAAAGTATTGGGACTATCGATGGAGGGAAAAATGGCTTATCTCTCTTTGTTCCAGTTACAGGCAGGAGTCACCTTGCAACAGAGCCGTTATGACGAACCGGAAAAGTGGAGCGAAACGGCACCGGCCGAGAAGAAGATTTTCCGTACACCGAATACCTATGGATACTTTACGGCAACGTATACGCCGATCAAGCCTCTCTCATTATCCCTGTCGGGCACGTACACCGGCTCGATGCTGGTGCAGCACATGGCCGGTTATATTGACAAGGATGTGGCGGTGAATACACGCGATTTCTTCGATATGGGAGTCAAGGTGGCCTATGATTTCAAACTTTATAAGTCGGTGGACCTGCAATTGAGTGCAGGTGTGCAGAATGTGTTCAATGCTTATCAGAACGATTTCGATCAGGGAGTGGAGCGTGACTCCGGATATATTTACGGTCCGGCTGCTCCGCGAAGCTATTTCGCCGGAATAAAGATCAGCTATTAACTCCATTACATTTGAATGGAAACCGATCTGCTGTTCGGTCGAAATGAAAAAGAGCGTAATGAACGGCGTTTACGCCTGCTCATTACGCTCCGAAGTTATAAAATGCTATTTACTGGTTTGAGGATATTAATTGGGGAATGGATTTATTAATGATTATTCTTTGTTCCGTAACCATGAATATACCAATCGGCTATGCTTAACTTTCCGTCATTATCTAATGTAACGTAGATACGGGAATCGCCACCCCACATGGCACTATACTCATCCATGAACTCTTCGGTTGTTGTCTTTTCGGCTGTATTCTTATCCAAAACGATGCTTACAACACCTACTGCTCCAGCCTCAGGATCGAAGTTTACAAAATAAGGAAGCTCTTTTATATAATTATCAATATCAGTCGGTTGTGCCTCACCAGACCATTTTACCATATAGACCTGCTTCGTATTTTCACCCTTTACAACCTTCAAATCAGCAGTGTACAAGCCTGTTTCTTCATTGGTTCCGGTTGAAACAACAGTCAAAGTAAGTTTACCTGTGCCCTCCCAATCGGTAACCGATATTTCCGGTTCTTCTTCTTTAGTCTTGATGCCATTGGT
The DNA here is from genome assembly GCF_014287405.1 of Bacteroides sp. NSJ-48. Lineage (NCBI taxonomy): Bacteria > Pseudomonadati > Bacteroidota > Bacteroidia > Bacteroidales > Bacteroidaceae > Bacteroides > Bacteroides sp. NSJ-48. The sequence continues at coordinate 159,107 of NZ_JACOOD010000005.1, forward strand.
TCCCTTATTAGCTTTCTCTACCAAGTCAATTATCTCACTCAACTTACCATCCTTATCAACAGTTACAGCACGTAAATAATAGGTAGAGCCCGGAGAAGTAATATACAGACCGCCATTATTTTCTTCAGTCTTTAGCTTAGGCAAATCTGCCGTAGCATACTCATGCCAATGCACGTCTCTTGAATCTTCGTCTGCCATTATTGTTTTAAGGTCCAGAGAACCTGGTCCTGTACCCATATCCCACAATACGCGTACAAACTCTACTTTGTCATTGACACTAATATCCACAAGCAGTTTTTCCGGTGAAATCTGGTCGGGGAAAGTTACAGATGTAATCTCTCCGGTTCCATCGTAAACGGGAGTTCCCGTTGTAACGGACTTATAAACAACCTTGCCGATTTTTCCTTCTTTATCGATAGGAATAGCATATACGATGTATGAAGTATTCGGCACCATATCCTTGCTGGCAAACTCTTTGGAGAACGCTCCGGTATAAGCCAAAGGAACTTCGGCACCCAAGCGGACGATGCTGGCGCAGATTTCCTCCTCAGTCATGTTATCAAAGGATTTACCGCCACTTGCAATCAAGCCTGCACTCGATTGTCCCACATGTATCCTGCTACAATTGGCATCTGCCGTAAAGGTAGCCTCAAAGCTTCTCATCTTTATCTTGTCTTTAGGAACATCGATGGATACCGCTACCTGTCCGGTAATTTCCGGTTCGGGAATGGTAATCTCCTGTGTATAGACTTTGGAATTGCCTTCGGCATCCAGCGCATACACGGCGATAATCATTTTGATTTCGTCCACTTCCAGCGATCTCAGGATGATACCCTTGCTCTCGCTGATGTCTTTGTCTTTCAAGGCATATCTTGACAAAGTTCTCTCTGTGAAAGTGGCGCTGACATCCGACCAGTTATAAGGCTGCATCGGATAGCTTTCGTCAGGATTCAAGGAAGTCTCGGCATTTTCAATAAAGGTAGCCTCCTTATAAATCTCTACGTATTCCTCTTCTCCGGTTGTGGTGTTTGTCCCCATATAGCCTTTCGGAGTCGCCCCGATTACATACTTGGCACATTTGGCGCTCTTCTTCACCACTACATCCATAGAGAAAGCGGAAAGGTTCTTGACTTCAAACTCCACCAGCTCGGTCATGACGTCCTCGCTCTTGAATGTGAATTCCTTTGAAACCTCCTTGCTCTTGCCCGTTTCATTCTCGGCATAAGCAGTCAGCGTATAAGTCACATCCATATCAATGGGAATTTCCAGCTTAGCTTCTTCCTTACCGGTAACAGCCGTATACGCGGCAGCGCTCTGCCCCTTGGGTTCGCATTTCCAATACCACTTTTCCGTTTCTTCGGAAGGTGTAACGGTTACTACAGCCTTGGCGTTGTCGGCGCTAAGGGCGGGTTCACTCACTGCGATGGTCGGTAAAGCAGGTTTGCCGGGTGTCGGATCGTCTTTGTCGTCCGAGCAACTTGCCCATACGCAAGCAGCCATTGCCAGTATGGGAAGCATCGTCTTAAAAATGTTTTTCATACATCATTAAATAATTAGGGATATTCAGTAAATGTCCCTAAAAAATAAGATGGCATATGAAGATGATAGGACATGACCACTTCATATGCCATTCTTATTGCCATTTTTCGGTGCTTTCTCACATAATTCTATC